>NZ_JAXCID010000047.1:0-31994 GCF_035985125.1 Arthrobacter sp. CG_A4
AGACCCTGCCGAATCCCGGGAACCGGCCCGGCGATTTAAACCCAAAATCGAGAACCCGCCGCTACCCGACTAATGACCCACGCACCTAGGCGGGATCGAATCCGGCGGCACAGCCGGTAGCGCCGAACCAGCCGACACGCTGCCACTCGCGCTGCAGAACGCGGTTATCGGGGTTGGCAACCCGATCCGTGCGCACAGCCCCAAGCGCTGACCCCGTGCTGGCACGGTGGGCACCACCGGCACGCGACGTTGTATATCAAAAAGTTGGGTAAGCGTCGGCTGGACCCGAAATCAGGCAAGAGAACCCTCCAACCCAACGCTTCCACAGGTCAGAAGGCTTTTGCAGTGGAGCTAAGGAGATTCGAACTCCTGACCTCTTCTCATGGGCTGGCACATATCGTTGCCTGCCAAGAGCTTGCGTCGCCCGGATTATCTGCGGAATCTAGGCGTTTTTGGTACTATGGACGATCCATGACATGTCACCGTATTTCATCATTTCCGTGGGGTAAACGTGTGGCGGACAGCGACTTGAATTCACGTTGCGAAAGCCCGTCGCGGAGGGAACTGCATCTTCGAACCTTTCCGCAGACTGCCGTCACCACTGAAAGTCCACCTTCCTATTCAAAAACTTCTGTTCCCTGTTGACCGTCGCGTTATTTGACGATGATGGCGTCACTGCTCATGACGGGGATACCCATAGTGATGTCGATCTGTTGGCTCATGGTGGTCAGTCCGGTGGCAGGGCCCTGCTCGTTATCCGGGATTCCGGTAGTGGTGGTGACCATGAACCCGATGATGGCGGCGAGGTTCGCGACACCGCCGACAAATGTTGCCACCAGCACAATGATGATGGACGTGGGCGTGGTGCTGACAAAGTGCAGAGATCCGGTGGTGGCTGCCTGAACGGCGAGTCCTGTGATGATCGAGGTCTTCGCGCCCAACCTGCCGATGAGCTTCGAGGAAATGAGTCCGCCGACAACAGTGCCGGCGCTGAGCACGGGGAGAGATAACCCTGAACCAAGGGGTTTACACTAGGCGTCAGGTTTAGAACAAGTGACCTCGTGTAGGGCGGGCCAGACAGGATTGTTGCCGTCGCCTCGAACCAGCAGGGCTCCCCCGGCGACGCCCCAGGACAATTCGTACTGTCCTTCCTCGATAGGGCGAATGCCGTCGTCTGTTGTCCAGGAACCCGCTCGCCATCCAATGCCCAGAGGGTGCACAGCAAAGACCTCGCCCCGACCTGCGATGAAAAATGATCCCTCGAGCACAACTGCCTGACATCCGTCCGGCCCGGCCGGTGTTAGGACTCTGTATTTGGTGCTGTGCGAAGCATCCCCCAATATGGCGAGTACGCACCCCGCGACGGCTAGAAATATGAGTACTTGCACAGCGAAAACGCTTGGCCACGGGAAATTTCGAAACGGTGCCCGATCTTTTGCTTTCGTGCGGTTTCGCCGGTCGAGGACTGCGAGCACGACTGCCGCGGCAGACAAAACGGTGCTGATAGTCAGTGCGGGAACAACCACTCCACCGATCACAAATATCAGTCCGAACCACCCCAAAACGATCAGGAGGATCGCCGGTAAGCCACAGAACACGGCCGCCAAACGAAGGCGCCCCCTCGCGCGATGGCTGGCGACATTTCGCCTCAACCCCATCGATACACCTCGTCCGCAAGGGTAAGGCCGAGCTTGTCGTGGAGCACGGAAATCAGAACCTGCACGTTAAATCCTTTCCTGTGGGTAGGGGAGTCCGATCACGTCTGCTACGACCAGCTCTGCACCGATCCGCCACCACCTAGGGACTTCCCTTCAAAGCGTTGTGGCCTCCCCCCAAACGGTTCGGACTCGAACCCGGCTCCAAGAGGTCTGAGGAAGAATTGGCAGATGAACGCCCAGACCAGGCGCGCTTATCACCCCACCATCGGCATAATCCAGAAGTTGCTCTTACTGGATCCGGACAACACCTCGGCGGACGGACGGACCCGCGGAGGCAGCTGGTAGTCACGGGGACAGTAGGAATGTCAGGCGGTGAAGGCGGTGCTGTGGATGACTCGGTCAATTGTGGCGCCCCAGCCATCATGTGTGCCGCCTTCAATGAGGTTCCGCACCTCTTCATCTGCCAGATGGTCCGGGAAGTTCACTGTGAGCTCGAGTTGTGTACCCTCCTCGGCATCGCTGAGGTTGACGGCCACAATGGGTGCTTCGCGCTCATGTTCTCCAGCGAGCTCCGGCCACCCTCCGACTGCTCCCCACCGAAAGACCAGTCGTTCGTCGGGAATGATATCGAGGTACACCCCGCCGGTTGGGTAGTGGAGATCTTCATTTACCAACATCTGCTGTCTCCAAACACCGCCCACACGCAGGTCGACCTGAATGGGCGAAGTCGGCGTCTGCATAGCCGGGTTGTAGAACCAGGCAAGATGTTGCGGGTCGGTCCAGGCTTCGAACACCAGGTTTCGGGGTGCTTGCAAGATGCGGGTCAGGGTAAAGCTTCGTGCGCTTCGTGTCTGGGGCGTCATAGGTCTTCTTTCGACTCAGATCGGTGATCCTTGGGCGGGAGCATTGTCACGAGGTGACGACGAGATTTTGATGCCCGTCGAGGAGTTCACGAACGATGTCCAGATGTCCCGCATGGACAGAAGTCTCAGCGAGTACGCGAAATAGGATCTCGCGCCCGTCACGCATCGGCGGCCCGCTGAAGACACTGGCTGGGGGCACCCAACGCGGCGGGGCGTCGAGATCGACGCCCGCGAGGATTTCGTCGCTTTGAACAATCTCGCGCTTATAGGCGGTGATCGCCTCCAATCCCGTCATCGGCTCTGATGCCCAGCCATTGTGGAGGCCCTGGATCGCACTCTGGTCACCCCCGAGAACAGCCGAAATCCAGAACATCTCATCATCGAAGGCCAGGTGATTAAGCAAACGCGTTGCAGACCAACCGGACGGGACTATCACCCGATGCATTGCATCCTCCGGTAGCCCGTCAACCGTGCTGAGAACATGCTCGCGCGCGTTCGTCACCTGTGCGAGCAGCTGCGCGTCGCTCACGACTCGGGCTCATAACCGATGAGCCAATGAAGTCCGTGACGGTCAACGACCTGGCCATCGGAGGCACCCCACGGCTTCGGGGCCAGCGGGTCAATGACCAAACCGCCATCAGCGAGCTTGTCGAACCACTCATGCAGCACTGCCGGCTCGGCGGTGCCCAGTAACGAAAGCATCATGCCTTCAAACCGGACAGTTTTTTCACCCGCCACCGCATCCGATCCAGCCAGGGTGACCACACCGTTCAGGACCCCGTGCGCGATAGCGTTTCCGGGACCATCGCTGCGGCCGAAATCCTCGTACGTGTGCAAGGAAAGTTCTCCGCCGAAAACGTCCGCATAGAAGCTCAGAGCCTCACGGGCTTTACCGGGGAAACTGACATAGATCTGGGGCGCCGTCATGCGCACACCATACGAAGGTCGAATGGGTGAGTACTGGTGGAGCTCATAGCCTGATTCCTACCTGTCATTGAGTACGGACAAAGTGAACGTCGACGCCGATCCGAACAGGTCGACATGTCGACATACTAGACTTGGCAATGTCTAGCCTGGCGCCGGCCGCGGATGAATTCATCCGCGGGTTTTTTCACGGTTCGATCCGGCGCACCTCTATCGGCCATAGTCTGGCCTCGCCGAGCTTCCCAGCAATTTCTACGGCGCGGTCCAGGTCCGCGCAATCCACGATGTAGAATCCGGCGACGAATTCCTTGGTCTCCATGAATGGACCGTCAGTCACGGTGCACCTGCCGCCGTTCGATTTGACGAATTTCGCCTCCTCGCCCAGCTCATGCGCTTCCACGAATTCCCCCGATGCACTGAGTTCCTGCTGCAAAGCGGCGTGCGCTTGCATGATCGCTTCGACCTCGGAAGCTGGGAGCGCGTTCCATGCGTCGACGTTGATTGGGATCAGTAGTAGGTGTTTCATTTTTCCCCCTCCGCGGCTGTTGCCACGATTCTGTTTTGGTTGGATTCGGACAAAGATGCAGGGCTGGTTTCAGCCAGGCGTTTAGCGAGGTAGCGCTGCTCAACCTGCGTTGGCGCGAGGTTTAGAGCTCGCTGATACTCGCGGTTGGCCTCTGTTTTTCTGCCAAGGCGCCGCAGCAGGTCAGCTTTCGTCGCAGGCAGGAGGTAGTACCCGTCAAGAGACCGTTTCCGCTCCAGCCGGTCGATGAGTGCCAGGCCTGCCTCCGGTCCTTGAGACATCGCGACGGCGACGGCACGGTTAAGCTCAATGACCGGCGATGGTGCAATCTGCCCAAGGTGGTCATACAGCAAGGCCACCTTGGCGAAGTCCGTGCTGCCAGAGTCCGGGGCGATCATATGGCAGGCAGCAATGGCGGCCTGCACACGGTAGCTCCCGGGCCGGGAACGGCGTGAAATGCTCATTTGCTCGGCATCCGCCAGCAGCACCACAGCCTCCGCAACCGCAGCCCTGTCCCATGATCCGCGGTCCTGCTCCTCCAACGTCACCAAGTCCCCCGCTGCGTCTGTTCGCGTCCCTCTCCGGGCATGGTGGAACAGCATAAGCGCCAGGAGACCCAAAGCCTCCGGTTCCTGAGGGAAACCGTCGAGCAGGGCAATCAGCAGCCGGGTCAGGCGAATCGCTTCCCGTACAAGAGGGTCGCGGATCAATGTGCTGCCGCCCGTGGCCGAATATCCTTCGTTGAACATGAGATAGAGCACGGCCAGGATGCCAGCCGTGCGTTCGGATATCATCTCCGGTGGCGGCACACGATACGGGATCCCTGCGTTCCGTATCTTGGCACGGGCCCGGACGAGTCGTTTCGACATGGTTGCTTCCGAAACCAGGAACGCGCGCGCAATCTCACCTGTGGTGAGCCCGGCGACCGTGCGCAGGGTCAACGCCACCCGGGCATCGAGCGGGAGGGCAGGGTGACAACAGGTGTAAATCAGACGCAACCGGTCGTCGTCGGCCGCAGGATTTGTGCCGGGTCCGTCCGGCAGTTCTTCGAGTTTAGTGAGGATCGCGAGTTCACGCACCGCCCTCTTTTCGCTGGCGGCACTGCGCATACGGTCGATCGCCCTGTTCTTGGCCACGGTGGTCAGCCAGGCCCCGGTGTTCGTGGGAATGCCGCGCACCGGCCAGTCGATAAGAGCGCGCGCGAAGGCATCCTGGATACAATCCTCGGCAAAGCTCCAGTCGCCCGTGACGCGGATGAGGGTTGCGGTGATTCGCGCGGTTTCGGCGGCGGAGGCCATCTCGACGGCGGTCTGCACATCCGTCGCCCCCGCTACTATCCCACCCCTCCCGCGATCATCAGCGCCGACCACCGGGCGAATGACTACTCCCCCAGCGGCCACACTGGCCTGATCTCGATCTTGCCGAATCGTGCCATGGGATGTTTCGATGCCACCTCGATAGCCTCATCGAGATCAGTACAGGCGATGATGTCATAGCCCGCAATCCATTCCTTGGTCTCGGCGAACGGCCCGTCGGAGACCACCAATTCTCCCGCACGGACCGTGACGGTGGTTGCGTCCTCCACAGGGCGCAGCCTGTCACCGTGACGGGTGACACCCCGCGATTGCATTTCGGCCCCCCATGCCACGATATTGTCCTCGGCGGCCACATACTTCGGTGCCGAGGGATCGCTACAAATAAAAAGCATGTACTCCATGACAACTCCTTCTTACCGGTCGATACACCGACACGACGTCCGAGAAGCCGCCAAAAGGACACCCGACGAGAAAATCTTTTCCAGGTAACCGGTCGGGCGCTTGCCCCAAAGCTGGAAACCGACCTCCGCCCAGCGAACCCTCGGACATGAGCGGTTTCCATTATGAGCGCTGTCCTTTTCTGCGAAAGCGTTCTCGACCTTTAGGTCGCGGGACGCGTCAAGCGCTGAAGCTTCGGTGTCGCATGGCCCCATGGGCGCCCGGCGCCGTCCGCTACCCTGAACCGTGCGCTCGACGGCGGATCGTCATGTGTACGCCCGTCAGGATTCCACCCAAGGCCAGGGCGAAAAGCACCGGGACCGCGAAGATGCCCAAAGCGAGGGAGAAAATCTGGGTCACTACTTCGCTCATTGCTTGAAGATCGCCGTCGAGGACACGCATTTCGAGTGCGCTCCTCACGGAAGTGAAGAGCGCGGGGGTGATCCACAGGGCGGCTAGGGACGCAACCCAGACAATCAGCCGCCGGAGCGGGCGGATACCGCACCGGCCGAGCACCACGCCTACGATGACCGCGGGAAGCCATGTCGAGATCAACGAGATCTCAATTGGAAGACCGGTCGGAGGGCTCAGCATCGAAACCGCGTCCACGATCCAGGATGAGAAAGGCACAGCCGAGAGGGCTAGGCCAAGAGAGACTGGACTGACGGAACTGCGGGATACCAGCCAGAACACCGCTTGAGCCAGCAGCGCCGCGAAGACGGCGCCGCCCAGCAAGCCTCCGAAGTAAAGCACCGCCCGTTGGTCCACTCGCGGCCCGTGAATTCCCAAGCCGTCAGCGACGACCGCGAAGGTCTGGATTATCGCAATGCTGTGCACGAGGAGGACGCCAACTGCAGCGGACCACGCCTGCGCATCTACCACCCGCCTAAAAAATCGCACGCCCAGGGCTGCGACGGCTCCGCCAACGAAGAGCAACACCGCGACCCGCAGCGCGTGATACTGGTTCACGGGCAGGAGCGCCAACGGCATGTCCTCGGGCAGGACGCCGGCCTGCCAAAGATTTTGAAGCGGCAGCTTGGCGCCGGTGGCAAGCCACGGAGCAAGAACGAGCGCAGCGGAAGCGAATCCGATCGCGAGTCCGGTGAGTACACCGGTAGCACGCCCCATTGGGTGAGCGGCCATCAAAGGAGTTCCGCGAAAACGAGCTGGCCAACGCGCGCGACGACGGCGTTGTTGTTCACCGCATCCGGATCGTCCGTCCTGGTCATCACGGCGAGTGTTAGCGGCGGACCCGCATCCGGCCACACGACGCCCGCGTCATTCACGACTCCGTAATCGCCAGCACCCGTCTTGTCGGCGAGTTCAGCTCCAGGTGGCACAACCGCCCCCAGCCGCTTGCCGGCGGTGGTATTGCGGAGCATCCAACCGCGAAGACGGGCCTGCCCGAGTGCACTCAGCGCGTCGCCGAGCAAGAGGGCCTCGTAGAGTTTGTGGATATCAGACGGCGTGCTGGTATCGCGAAGGTCCCCAGGAAGCGCCTCATTGAGCTCCGGCTCCCAGCGGTCTAGACGGGTGGAGCGGGCACCGAAACTTCGCGCATATGCGCCTATCTGCATTGGACCTCCGATGACTTCGAGCAGGAGATTACCAGCCGTGTTATCGCTGAAACGCAGGGCAGCGTCGGCGAGCTCCTCCACGCTCATGTCCCGATCCTCGTCGGCAGCGCAAATTATGGAGTTCTCCACAATCTGATCATCACGGAACAGAATTCGGCGCTTCCAGAACTCATCGTCGTACGCGTGGTCGCGGAGCAGTCGGGCAACAGCGAGAGTCTTGAAAAGAGAGCACATCGGAAATGTGTCACCGCCTCGGTATGCATAGGAAGTCTGCCCGCGTCTGCCCGCGGCAATCCCGATCGTGACGCCATGCGCCGATTCGAGGTCGGCGATTGCCCGGTCGAGACGCCGACGGACGTTTCCCGTCCCGGGCGCCTTCTCCTGTGCGTAAGCTGGGCCTCCCGCAGCGGCCATTGAAGCTGCGAGTACTCCGCCTGCACCGAACAGGAGGATCTTGCGACGGGTCGGGTCGAAAGATCGATCTTGCGGCTGGGATGTTTGAAGTTGATCCATGCAGCCAGTCTGAGTGGAAAATCTGACTCGCTCAAAGCCACATATGACGGGATTGATGCATCAACGGCATAATTGAGGGATGGATGTCCTTAGCGGTGCGCGCGCGTTCGTCGCCGTCGCTCGTCGGCAAAGCTTCTCGGCCGCCGCGCAGGACGAACGGACGACGCAGCCCGTTGTGAGTCGCCGAGTCGCCGGCCTCGAGGCCCAACTCGGCGGAGCGCTGCTCGAGCGGAGCACGCGCCAGGTGAGTCTGACGCCCCTCGGCGCGGCACTTCTTGGACATGCACAGGCGCTGCTGAGCGCCGAACGCTCGCTCCTCGATGCTGCAACCTCCCATCGTCGCGGCACGGTCCGCCTTCTCGTACCGTGTGATCTTGATCCCGCGCTGTGGGCAGCCCTTCGATTACGCGCGCTCGGGGCGGGCACGGACCTCGAGATCGAGGAAAATGACCGGGAGCGGCGTACTTTGCGGTTTCGACTAGGGGAAGCAGATGCCGCTATTCTCCCGGTCGAGACCGCACGAGCCGACTGGGTGGTGCCGCTGGGTCTCGCGCAGGCTACCGATCGGCTCAGGCCGCTTACACTCGCCGCTTTGCGTCCGACCCGTGCTCTGGGGCCACGTGCGGCCTCGCGGCTCGCAGTGCTGGCGGAGGATGCCTCCGCCCAACTTCTGTCCGCGTTACGAGATTCCGCTGCGGAATCCGGGCTGGCAGCGCATCAGGTGTACGAGTCCCCAAGCGTCGTCAGCGCGCTCACCGGAGCGCTAGCAGGCGACGACTGGGTCCTCTGCACTCGAGAGCAGGCGTCCGCGTGGCGTTTGCAATGGTTCGAGGTGCGCGAATTGACACTCGCGCGTGCCTATCGGCTTGAGTCGCGCACGCCAGATGGCAGGAAGGTGTTCGAGGCGACCCTTCGGCGGGAAATCGCTGCGGCGCTCGGCGTCGTCAGGCGGGAGCAATCTTGACCGTCTCGGCGCACGACGCCAGTGCCGGGTCGAGCGCCCTGCGCCGGGCAGCGCACGTGCTCGAGGCCGCGGGACTCTCGGGATCTCTTCTCGTGCGTCACCTCGGAACGGGACACGAGCTTGCGCTAGACGCCGATCGGCCCTTCCCGCTGGCGTCTGTCGCCAAGCTGCCACTCGCAGCGGCCGCGCTCGACGCCGCGCACCAGGGTAAGCTCGATCTCAGCACGCCGGTGCGCATCGATGACACGAGCCGATCTCAGGGTGGTCCCGGCATTGCCCGCTTTTCCCACCCGGCTACGATCGCCGTAGGGGATCTGATCCGGCTTGCGATAGAGATCAGCGACAACACGGCCGCGGATGCAATTTTCCGTATCGTCTCCCCGCGCGACGTCACGGAATGGCTCCAGGCCCTCGGCACGAGCGGCATCGTCTTGCGTCATCCTATCGGCGAACTCTATGCCTCGCTCGCGACGCAAACCGGAACCCGCGATGCTGCTACGGTGCACTCGCTCGTCGTTTCTGCTGACAAACAAGGGCACCCCTCTCCATTGCCCCAGCTGGACATCGAGCGCGCTAACGCCGGCACCGCGCGCGGGCTTGCCGATCTCCTGGAAAAGATCTGGGACGGAAGCGTCGGCGAGGCGGTGGCGGCACCTCTGCGCGAGATGCTCGCTGCAAACGTATTCCGACACCGCCTCGCACCGGATTTCTCAGCCGATACGTCGGTCTGGTACTCGAAAACGGGTTCCTTCGTCCATCTCCGTCACGAAGCGGGCGTCGTCGAACATATCGGCGGCGAGACCCTCGTCGTTGTTGCCCTCACTCGCAGTCGGGTGCCGGCCGCCATGCAGCCGTCCGCGGAGCAGGCGATGGGTCACGCTGCGCGCATCCTCCACGATGAACTCGTTTAGTCATATACCCAACCCTGCTGAGGCACTATTCAACCCCTCGGCAACCCGACTTCTCTGGGCTACTACGAATCTGGGATCTAGGTCTGGGCGGCAGGGCTTTCCTGCCGGGTGCCGTGGCAGGATGCGGTCCACTATGGACAGACGGTTGCGGCGCGGCCCTGACGCGGAATGGGTGTTGATGTACCGGCTCGGACTGAGCATCTCGTCGCAGCTGCGGCCCTCAAACATCAAAGCCATAATCGCCTTGTAGCTCGCCATTGATGCTTCCTCCGATAACCCTCGGCCGCGGACGGAGTTCGGCATCTGCGGCTCGCGCCGATGTCGCCGTCGGGTTCTCCGGACCGCTGGCCCCACTCATTATGGGAGGTATCGGCAGACCGTGGCGCGGGAGACTCCGAGCATCTTGCCGATGTCGGAGGCGCTGATTCCTTGTCTATTGCGTTCCTGGCCCGAGCAGCCGCAGCTGTCTATTTTACGGGGCCTTCCGCCGTGGCCGTTGTTAGCCGCGGCCGTAGCGAGGCCGGCCCCGGTGTGTTCGATCTTCGTGTCGCGCACCAGCTTGGCAAAGGCGGCCAGAGTCGTCAGCATAGAGGTTCCCATGTGCCCGGTCGTGTCGAGTCCTTCAGTGACGGAACGGAAACCTGCTCCTCGTTCCCCGGTTGACCGGGGGGTTTTGTGGCTCCGACCGGCGTCGATCCGGTGACCATTCGAAAGTCAGTGGCTGCACTCTTTGATCGGGAGTAAAGTCCAAGCGCACCGGGGGCAACTCAGCCATTGGGGAAGAGCCATAGCGAATAAGCACTGCATCGCGACCGGAGTCCCCCGATCTCACCAACGCACCCGCATCTTTCGGGATTCAAAAATCACATCGGGGCACTCCCGTCCAGATGCTCCCGCAGCGCCACAGCCTTTAGCCCAAAACGTCGGGTAAACGTCGGGTTGGCCCCGATACAGGCAAGAGAACCCTCCAACCCAACGTTTCCACAGGTCAGAAGGCTTTTGCAGTGGAGCTAAGGAGATTCGAACTCCTGACCTCTTCGATGCGAACGAAGCGCTCTACCAACTGAGCTATAGCCCCGAAACAACGCCGGTCCCGAAGGAACGGCGTTGCCGGTGCCCCTAGGCTACAAACTATCTGCGCTCTTTGCCAGCCAGCCCGCGAATGTCTCCGTGCCGTGTCGTTCCTCCGGAACCAGGTTCAGGCCCGCACGCAGGTACCTGCCCATCGCGCCCGGCAGCGGCAGCCGGACCAGCCGTCCGCGGGACCCGCTCGCCTGCTTCCACTCCCGGGCCAGTTCAGCCATCCCGGCGATCTCCGGTCCGCCGATGGTGAGGACCCGGTGCCGGCGACCGGACTGCGCGTCGAGTGCCGCAGCGAGCAGCGCCGCCACGGCCTCCGAGGGCGCGATCGGCTGGAACCGGGCGCCGCCAATGACCGGGATGATCCGAAGCTTCGAGCCCGCCGCAAATATCGTCGCCAGCAGCGAATGGAACTGAGTTGCCCGGAGCACAGTGGTCTCGAGCCCGCACAGTTCGTACACGTGTTCCTTGGCGGCCTTGGATTTGTAGTAGCCCAAGCTGCTCCGGTCGCAGTTGATGATGGACAGCAACGCTGCCCTGGCCACGCCGGCGTCCTGGGCAGCGACGAGCAGCCGCGCACCGCCGTCGGCAAAGTTCTTCAAGGCCCTGCCGGAGCGCCCTTCCAGGCAATCGATCACGACGTCGGCCCCGGCCAGCGCCGCCGCCAGCCCCACCCCCGTCGTGACGTCGGCTTGGAAGTACTCCGCTCCCCCTTCCACCTCCGGCGTACCGGCCGGCTGCGGGTTCCGGCTGACGACGGCGACCGTGTGTCCGGCGGCAACGGCCTGACGGACCACCTCGCGGCCGACTTGACCTGTTCCCCCGGCAACGCAGATTCTGCTCATGCCCCGAGGCTACCGCCCTGCGGCCGGTTGGGGCAGTCCCCGGACCGCACGAAAAAACCCCGGGCTGCCTTTGGCTGGCGGCCCGGGGCATTGACGGAGTGATTCAGGCGCGGCGGCGCTGCAGGACGTCGTCGAGGTTGCTGAGCGCGCTCTGAGCCTTCCCGGGCGGCTTCGCGTCGGCGTCGGTGCCAGCACCCAGCGGCGCGGACGACGCCGACTGGGTGGCAGTGCCCTGCTTGAGTGAGGGCTTGCCGACTGCCTTTGGAGCTTCCGGCAGGTCGAGCGGCTCGGGTGCGGCACGCTCGGCTTTCGGCGCTTCAACGTAGGTGGGCTTCGGAACTTCCACCGGCTCCCAGCTGGATCCCCCGGTGGCAGTCGGGGCGGGGTCCGCGGCGACGCGGACAGACGTGTCACCCGAGGCCACCGCTTCCGCCAAAGCCGCCTGGCGCAGTTCCTGGGCTGTAAGGAGCTTCGGTGCGGGTTGGCGGGCGGCAGGCTCAGCCTGGGCGTCGAAGAGCGTAGTTTCGGCTGGCTTGGTGTAGCCGGTGTCCCCCGCGGTCCGCCCGGCGTCGGCATTCTCCGGAGCGGGCTGCGCCGGCCGGGCCGGTGCGCTCATCGCCGCGCGGAAAGCGGCGTTCACTGTGCGGCGGCGGTCCCGGACAGCCAACCGGCGGAGCATCACGACGGCGCCGACGGCGGCCAGCAGTGCCACGACGGGCAGCAATGCGGGGCCGATGCCGAAAATTCGAAGGGCCGAAGAGACCACCCCGGTGAGCAGCGACACCAGGCCCGCCAGGGCGAGGGCGAAGCGGCCGTAGCGGATCCTGAAAGCCGGACCGGGTGAAGCCGGACCGGGTACGGCAACCTTCCGGGCGCCGTCGGGGCCGGCGATGCTCGTTGCGGATTCCGTGCGCTGCGTACTGGTCATGGGTTTCTCCTGCTGGGCTGTCATTTTCATAACAGTCCCGGCTTGGGTTTCTGGCTTTTCACGATCGATGACATCCGCCAGGAGCTCGCCCGCAGGCTGCAGCCGGTGGCGGCCGTTCCGGAGCAGGTAGGGGCCAACCCACACAATCCAGAGCGCGACAGCACTGACAAGGATCACAGAGCTGCTGAGAGGGAAGTCCACACTCAAAACCGTATGAGCAACACCGGGATCGGCGCCGCATTGTCCCCGGTGTGTCGCCCGGCAACTGCAATTCAGTGGATTTATGAAGCACGGGCGGCCCGGGTGCGGGCCGTGTAATCACTCCGGGCGGCCCCGGAGCCATCTGTCCAGCAGACCATCGGGGACTTCCTCGGACGTCAGTGCGAAGCTGCGGTGGTCGGCCCATGCCCCGTTGATGTGCAGGAAGCGCGGCCGGGAGCCCTCATCGCGGAAGCCTAGTTTCTCGACCACCCGGAGGCTGGGTCCGTTTTCGGGCCTGATGTTGATCTCCATCCGGTGCAACCCCAGGGTGCTGAAGCAATAGTCCGTCACCATGGCCACCGCGGTCGGGGCGATGCCGTGGCCCGCCCGGTCCCTATCGACCCAGTAGCCCAGCGTTGCCATCATTGCGGAGCCCCACACGATCGAGGACACCGTTAACTGGCCCACCAGCACCGGTTCCCGGAAACCCGGGGGCCGGGCCGTGATGACAAACGGCAGGGCGGTGGCCTGGGCCGCCTGCACCTTGAGGGACCTCACCATCTGCCGGTAGTCCGGCAGCCCGCCGCCGGGAGCGGGGTTCGACGCTTCCCAGGGTGCCAGCCACTCGCTGTTGCGGGTGCGGACCTCGGTCCATTCCTTGCGGTCGCGGTAGCGGATCGGCCGCAGGACGAGGTCACCGCTTTCCAGCGTGACCGGCCAGTTGAAGCCCGCCATGGGAATTACTTGGTGAGGCTCGGAGCGAGGCTAGAGGCGAAGCCGGGCAGCCATTCACGCAGGCCGGGGCCCAGGTCCTCGCTGTCGCAGGCAAGCTGGACGCAGGCCTTGAGGTAGCTGAGCTTGTCGCCGGTGTCGTAGCGGCGGCCGCGGAACACGACGCCGTAGACGCCGTAGCCTTCGCCGTCGCCGGAGGAGAGCTCCTGCAGGGCGTCGGTGAGCTGGATTTCACCGCCACGGCCGGGTTCGGTGCGTTCCAGTACTTCAAAGACCGCCGGGTGGAGGACGTAGCGGCCGATCACGGCAAGGTTGGACGGTGCGTCATCGACGTCGGGCTTCTCCACGAGGTGCTTGATCCGGACGTACTCTTCACCCCTGATCGCCTCGACGTCGGCACAGCCGTAGGCGCTGATCTGGGCGGGATCCACCTCAATCAGGGCGATGACGGATCCGCCGGTCTTGGCCTGGACTTCGATCATCGTGCTGAGCAGTTCGTCGCGGGCATCGATCAGGTCATCGCCGAGCAGGACTGCGAACGGCTCGTAGCCGACGTGCTGCTTGGCGCGGAGGACCGCGTGGCCCAGGCCCAGGGGATCGCCCTGGCGCACATAGTGGATGTCGCCGAGGTTGCTGGCAGCCTGGATCGACTCGAGCTTGGCGGTGTCCCCCTTGGCCTCAAGGGTGGCTTCAAGCGTGGGGACACGGTCGAAGTGGTCCTCGAGCGCGCGCTTGTTGCGTCCGGTGATCATCAGGATGTCGCTCAGGCCGACGTTGACTGCTTCCTCGACGACGTACTGGATGGCCGGCTTGTCGACGACGGGCAGCATTTCCTTGGGCATGGCCTTCGTCGCGGGAAGGAATCTGGTGCCGAGGCCCGCAGCGGGGATGACGGCCTTGCGGACGGGAGCGTTGGGTGTAGTCACTGGACTAATCTAACGGAGGGACCAAAACAATAGGTAATCATTCCAGCCGCCGGGGGGCACGCACTCCCGGCCTTCGCCAGATGGAGGTACGGGCCGTCATGGCGTCCAAGGAAGAGATCCGGTCCAGCCACCGCGCCCGGCGCGCCGCCCTGTCGGCAGCTGAGCTGGAGAGCGCAGGGGTTGGCCTCGCACGCCACGGCCTGGCCTGGGCCTCCACGGTTGTTGCCGCCGCAGCTGCCACGGTTGCTGCGACTGCTGCTACCGTGCCCGCCACCTTCGCCGCCTATCTGGGCGTGGGGTCCGAGCCGCCCACCCTCCCCCTGCTGACGGCGCTGCACGGCGCCGGGCACCGGGTGCTGCTGCCGGTCTGCGAGCCCGCGCTCGAACTGAGCTGGGTCTACTGGACGCCGTCGTCCGGGTTTGTCCGCAGCCGCTACGCCCCCATCCAGGAACCTGCCGGGGAACGCCACGGCACAGCGGTGATGGAAGACGTCGCCGGCATCTTCCTGCCGGCCACCGCAGTGGACCTCGCCGGCAACAGAATCGGGCAGGGCGGCGGCTACTACGACAAGTTCCTCGCGGCTCTGGATGCCGTCCTGCCAGCGCGGCCCGCACTGCCCGACGGCGGCGCGTTCCCGCCGCTGCCGACCGCAGCCGTCGTCTTCGCCGGCGAGGTGCTGCCCGCCGGGAGCATCCCGGCGGAGTACTTTGACCGCAAGGTAGCTGCCGCCCTGACACCGGCCGGGCTGATCCGGTTGCTGTAAACGCCCTCGGGAGACCCCGCCTCCCGGATGATAGAATTAGCACCCAGGCCCTGCGACTGCTAAGGGACGGAACCTGTCGACGGATATGTCGGCAATGATCCTGACCGGGCAGCACGGGACCTGCTCGTTTGTCTTAGAGGAGGATTTCCAGTGCCCACCTACGCATACGCCTGCAAGGACTGCAGCCACAACTTCGAGATCGTGCAGTCATTCACCGATGGCTCTCTCACGTCCTGCCCCGAATGCCAGGGGACCCTGCGCAAGAAGTTCAACAGCGTCGGCGTCGTCTTCAAGGGCTCCGGCTTCTACCGGACGGACTCCCGTCAGGCCAAGGGCAGCGCCGTCGCGCCCGCACCGGCAGCTACACCCGCAGCAACGCCCGCGGCTGCTTCTGCTTCTGCTTCTGCTTCTGCTTCTGCTTCCGCATCGTAGGTCGCGCCTCCGCGCGGTGGACGCCAACTTGTCCACATAGGCACTTGCACGCCTGCCGCTTGGCAGATCCGCTGCGTAGCGTGGCGGTATGTCCCCCGTTTCCCGCCGCCTGCACGGTCCACTCGCACACCCAGGGCAGACCAGCAGACCGCCAACTCTGCCTCAGCGTCTGCCGCAGCGCCGACGCCTGAGACGCTGGCTGAACCGCAACCGGCGTCTCGCCGTGGCCCTCCTGCTGTGCGTCGCCGCGGGCCTCACGGTGCAGCAGCTGACTCCCGAGCCTGCAGACACTGTGACCGCCTTCGCTGCGGCCAGGGACCTGCCGGCCGGCAAGACACTGGCCGTAGATGACCTCACGGTGCTGAACGTCCCCCGCGGCGTTGTGCCCGGCGGCAGCTTCAGCACCAGCGCCGAGCTACAGGGCAAGCAGCTGGCGGTTGCCTTTCGCAAAGGCCAACTGCTCACCGATGCGCAACTGCTGGGGCCCGGGCTGCTGGCCGGCAGCCCGGCAGGATCCGCCGCCGTGCCGCTCCGGATGGCGGATCCGGCGTCTATCCGGCTACTCTCCCCCGGGCAGCTTGTGAACGTGGTGATGACGAGCGGCAACGGCTTCGAACAACCGGCGGTGTCCCAGCTTCTGGCCGCGGCCGTGCCTGTGCTGTGGACCTCCGAGCACGGCGGGGAGGCTGGCCAATGGCTGGCCAGCGGAGAACCGGACGGCCTTCTGGTCGTGGCTGCCGGCCCTGATCAGGCGCAGCGGCTCGCCGGGTCCTCCACCCAGGGAAAGCTGTTCTTCGTCCTCGTCACTGCCGTTCCCGGGTAGGCCGTCCCGCCGGGACTTCCCCCGTGAGGTGATTAGCCCCAGTGCGGAGGCTTCTGCTCCTGGAGCCAGGAATCGTGGTCGTACCCGCTGGGCCGGTCGCCCCAGCGCCGGGGATCGTCTTCGGTGGCCTTGTTGGGCAGCACATCCTCGGGGACCGTGGCCTGGGCTGCCGGCTGGCGTGCCGATTCCACTGCATCCTTTCGGTCGCCGGCGTCCCGGCCTTGGGTGTCCCAACCTCGGGCGTCCCAACCTTGGGCGTCCCGGCCCTGGGTGTCCCGGCCCCTGGCGTCGCCGCTGGCAGCGTCGTTCCCACTATCGCGGTCTGCACTCATGCCGTCGGTCTCCTTGCTTCGGTGATCCGTTCCGCGTCCGTCCTCGATGTCCGGCCAGTCCGAGTGCGCTTGGAACCACTGGATCCGCTCCTGCGCGTCATTGCCGGCCAGGTTCTCGACGTCGTCGTCGAAGAATCCCGGCGAGGTCCGGTTCCTGCTGGACACTTCAGGCTTTTCCAGGCCCAGGTAGCCGCCGATCCGGTCGGCGCACGCGGAAGGATCGGTGAAAACCTCTATGGTCCATAGCGGCATATAGCGCCAGCCGAGCCGCTCCAGCAGCTGGGGCCGGAGCCTGCTCCGTTCCCGCACGGTCAGCCGCCGGTATTGCTCGGTGCCGTCGGACTCGATGGCCACCGGCCGGGGAACGTCGGCGTCGTCCTGGCCCATAGTGCTCAGCGGGTCGGCCGCCGCCACCATATTCAGGGCCCCGTCGTACTGGTGCCACACCCGTGCCCCGCGGGCACGGAGCCGGTCGCCCAGGTCCGCCACGAGCGGGTCCGCACCAAGCGCCTGCTCGCTGGCGGCGGCCCGCGAGGCAGGGCTGCCCAGATCGGAGTTGCCGGCGATTTCACGGTCCAGGAGCTCATAGAAGTCAACCGCGCCGTGGCTTAGCCTCGTGACGTCAAGGTCCTCTGGACGGAAGCAGCTGAGCACGTGCAGGGAGCGGCGTCCCCGGGTCATCGCGAGGGCGAACTTGGCGCGGCCGCCCTCTGCGGACAACGGGCCCAGGCTGTGCAGCGCGCGCCCGTGCGGGGTGCGGCCGTAGCCCGGGGAGAAGATCACATGGTCGCGGACCAGGCCCTGGGCACGTTCCAGGTCCACCACGCGGAAGGATTCGTCCCCCGCGGTGAAGAAGCTGGCCAGCAGCGGGTAGTTGGGCAGCTGTAGCCGGATCGACTCGCCGATCCGGGCGGCGTGGCGGAGGCTTCCGGTCACGACGGCGAGCGACGTCCGGGGCCGGAGCCTGGCGTGTTCGAAGACGAGCTCAACGGCCCGGTTCACCTCGGCCACTACGGACTCGACGCCGTCCTGGTCCGCGCTGGGCAGCCCGGTGCCGTCCGGCAGGTATTCCACCGTCAACGCCCGGTCCAGGCCGGTCGCGGACTGCCCCTCCGGAAGCCGGCGGAGCCCGCCGTCGTAAAAGGATCTGCTCAACTGCCGCACAAGGTCTTCGTCGACGGCGCGGTACACGGTGCGGAGGTTCCAGACGGGCAGTACGCGGGTGAGGGCCTTGTAGGCGCTCTCAACGCCCTGATGCGAGCTTTCCCCCGCGGCGAGCCGCTCCACGCCGACAGTAAAGGTCCGGGGGCTGGCGATCCGGTCGTCGCCGAAGGCAATGACCTGCTTCGCGCGGGCGATGGACGGCAGCACGGCCTGCAGGGAGGTCGCCTCCGCGTCGAGGATGACGACGGCGTCGAACCTCTGCTCCACCGGAAGCACGCCCGTCATCAGGTACGGGCTGACCGACCACACAGGCACCAGCATGGGCAGCAGCTCCGGGGCCTGTCCGGTCAGGGCAGCCAGGGTCACCCGGCCGTCCTTGAGCAGGCTCCGGAGCAGGTCAGCCTGGCGCGGGTTTTCCCCGATGGCGGCCCGCCAGCGTTCGGCGAGCTTCCATCGCAACCTTGCAGCACCGCTCGCGATGTGGGCGTTGTCCGCGAGGCGGTACTCCGCTTCGAGCTGGCGAAGGGCGTCGCCGTCGGACATGGCGAGGTAGTCATCGCCGCTGATCATGGCCTCCAGGGCCGACTGCCACCAGGCAAGTTCGAGTTCCGCCGCCACCGACTCGACAGGCACCTCGCGTTCCGCGAGGTCGGAAAGCAGCTCGCCGAGGCCGTGCTCGCGCATGTTTTCGACCAGGAGCGTCCGCTCCGGCAGGGTCTCGAGGGTGCCCGTGTCCGCCACCAGGCGTTCCAGGCGCTCCATCAGTTCCTCATACGGGGTGCCGTGGAGTTCCCCGCCGGCCGCGGTGTGCCGGACGGCCTGGCCCAGCTCCGCGAGTTCAGCTTCCAGCCCGCGGTAGAGGGCGATGATTTCCGCGAGGCCGGACGGGACGGCCGGGTGTCGCTGCGTCGTGGCGTACCCGGACCATGCGGCGCGCTGATCCTGCACCAGGACCAGGGAGCTGTGCAGATCGGCGATGTGCACACCGGGCCGGACGTACTCTTTTGCCACCCGGCGCAGGCGGGAGCGCTGCATGGAGGGCATCTCGATGTTCCGTTCGCGGCGCCAGGAAGAGGCGGCGGTCGCGGAGATGAGGTCGTGGACCGGGCGGTCAAAGATGTCCGGGGTAAATTTGTCGAGGCTTTCGCGGACGGCGACGAGGAGTTCGATCTGGTCGCCCCACTCGGAGAATGTCTCGCCGAGGCGGATCTCGGCGTGGTCCGCGACGCCGTCCATCCGCCCGCGCAATTCCGGCAGCCTTTCCGCAACGGACCGGGCAACCTGCTGGGCTTCCTGGGTTTCCTTGCGGGTCAGGAGCCGTGCGCCATGCCAGGGGCTCGTGGTCGAGGACCGGCTGAAACTGCCCAGCTCGGCGGCGCGGCGGAGCCGTCCGGCCAATTCCTCGCGGTCGCGGATGCTGTCCAGCACGCTGCGCTTGAGCCGGACGGTGGTGGCCGGGGCCTCCGGCTGGATGGAGGTCAGCGCGGCCAGCGACTGCATGGCCTCATACGGGGAGCAGCCCCAGCGCTGGCGGACATTATGGAGCGACGCTACGTGGTCCCTGAGGGCGTGACGGTGCTCGGTCAGGGTCGCATGAAGGTTGCCCAGCTGGGGCTCGAGGGACTTCTCGTTGCGCACGATGGCCCGCACAAGCTGGCCCTTGAGCTGCAGCGGGGCAGCGTTCCCGGTGAGCTGGAACAGGGCCGAGTCGAGTCCCAGCGTGTCCAGTTGGGCGGAGATTTCGCCCAGGCTGGCTCGTCTGTCCCCCACCACAAGCACGGTTTTGCCTTCATCGACGAGCGCGCCGATGGTGTTGAGGGCCGTCTGGGTCTGGCCGGTTCCCGGCGGGCTGCTGACCACAAGGGAGTCCCCCGCGCGGACGGCATCCACCACGTACTGCTGGTCCGTGTCGGCGTCGAGCAGCAGGAGTTCGTCCGCGGGGTCCCGCTCGTCGGTGCTCGGAAAGCGGCCGGGCTTGAGTTCAGGGACCGCCACGGATTCGCCCCCGGCGGCGCGTCCCAAGGCGGTCACGAGCGCGTTGTTCTCGTTGATCCACGGGTCATCCAGGTTGCCGGAAAGATCGGCGAAGGTGGAAACCAGGAGGTTGTATTCAACCTCGGCGCCGTGGATGGGCTGGATGAGGGTGCCCAGCCGGTCCAGGACCGGCTGCGGGTCGTACCGTGCGGTGCTGTACGCCATCCGGGTCACGGCGTTGACGTCGAAGACGATCCCGTGGATGGTCTTTAGGTGGCGGACCAGGGCCGGATTGATCCTGGCCTGTTCGGTGAGTTGCAGTTCGTAGTCGTCTTCGCCCGCGCGCATGGTGAGCGAGATCGCCGCCAGCATGACCGGAGCGGAGACCCGCTGCGGCTTGCCCCCCACGGCAGAGGTCCAGACAACCGTGCCCGCCGAGAAGTAGGCGGCATCAATGCCACGGTCGTTGGCGAGTTCGAAGATCTTGGACCGCAGGTTGCGGGAGGCTCCAGCCGCCACGATGTACTGCTGGCGGTCGCGGATCAGGGTGGACAGCCGGGTGCGGCGGCCTGCCAACAGCTGGGCCAGGCCGGACGGATGCGCGTGGGTCAGGTCGATGGAACCCTCAGGGGTCTTGGTGAAGCGCAGCATCGTGTCTGCTCCCGTGACGGGCTTCAGCCCGGACAGCCATTTCCGGAGCTCCTCGGAACCCTCGGGGTGGCCTTGACCAACTGACACTGCTGCCTTCTTTTCTGTGCTCGCGTGTTTTGTACTCGCGCGGGACGTCCTGGACCATACCGGCATGCTTTCGAGGGTAGCCCGAATCCGGCCCCGGTGAGAGTCCGCAACACTGGCGGGACCCAAATTGGGCCGAATTCACAGGATCCCGGCTCCGGCCCAAACCCGGTCCGGAGACTCCTGGCAGCCCGGACACGAAGCGGCCGGCCCCCAGCGGAGACCGGCCGTGTCACGGGCCCAGTTACCGGCCAGTTTACGCCGGCGCTATTCCCACTCGATGGTTCCCGGCGGCTTGCTGGTCACGTCCAGCACCACGCGGTTGACCCCGTCCACCTCGTTGGTGATGCGGTTCGAGATCCGGGCCAGCAGATCGTACGGCAGCCGTGACCAGTCCGCCGTCATGGCGTCCTCGGAGGACACAGGGCGCAGCACGATCGGGTGGCCATAGGTGCGCCCGTCGCCCATGACACCGACGCTGCGGACATCCGCCAGCAGCACCACCGGCATCTGCCAGACCTCGTTGTCCAGGCCGGCGGCGGTCAGTTCCGCGCGGGCGATGGCGTCCGCCTTGCGCAGCAGGTCCAGCCGCTCCTTGGTGACTTCGCCGACAATCCGGATGCCGAGGCCGGGGCCGGGAAACGGCTGGCGTCCCACGATTTCCTGCGGCAGGCCAAGCTGAGCGCCCACGGCACGGACCTCGTCCTTGAACAGTGCCCGCAGGGGTTCGACGAGTTCGAACTGCAGGTCTTCCGGCAGTCCGCCCACGTTGTGGTGACTCTTGATGTTTGCTGCACCTTCGCCGCCGCCGGATTCGACGACGTCCGGGTACAGGGTGCCCTGGACAAGGAACTTGATCTTCTCGCCGTGGGCCGCAGCCTCGGCGATGATGGCCAGCTCGGCTTCCTCAAAGGCACGGATGAATTCGCGGCCGATGATCTTGCGCTTGGTTTCCGGGTCGCTGACGCCGGCCAGCGCGGACTGGAAGCGCTCCTGCTCGTTGGCGACATAGAGCTTGACGCCGGTGGCGGCAACGAAGTCGCGTTCCACCTGTTCGGCTTCGCCCTCGCGCAGCAGCCCGTGATCCACGAACACGCAGGTCAGCTGGTCACCGACGGCGCGCTGGACCAGGGCGGCGGCGACGGCGGAGTCGACGCCGCCGGAGAGGCCGCAGATGACCCGGGCGTCACCGATCTGCCCACGGATCCGCTCGATCTGCTCGTCGAGGATGTTTCCCGCGGTCCAGTTCGGTTCCAGCTTGGCGCCCTTGAACAGGAAGTTTTCCAGGACCTGCTGGCCGAAGGCCGAGTGCTTCACCTCGGGGTGCCACTGCACGCCGTAAAGGCACTTTTCTTCGTTGGCGAAGGCTGCCACTTCGGCGCCGGCCGTCGTCGCGAGGACCTCGAAGCCATCGGGCGCCTCGTGGACAGAGTCGCCGTGGCTCATCCATGTGCTCTGGTGCTGGGGCATGCCCGCGAGGATGGAGCGGCCTTCGCCGATGATGGTGGTCTCGGTGGCGCCGTACTCGCGGAGTCCGGTCCGGGCCACCTTGCCGCCGAGGGCGTTGGCCATGGCCTGGAAGCCGTAGCAGATGCCGAGGACAGGGATGCCAGCCTCGAACAGCTCGGCGCCGACGCCTGGGGCGCCTTCGGCGTAGACGCTTGCGGGGCCGCCGGAAAGAATGATCGCGGCCGGGTTCTTCGCCAGCAACTGCTCGGTGCTGTAGGTATGCGGAACCACTTCCGAATACACATTGGCTTCCCGGACGCGGCGGGCGATCAGCTGCGCGTACTGGGCACCGTAGTCAACAACCAGCACGGGCCTGTGGGACGTCTGGGATGCAGTGGGAATAGTCACCGTCCCAGCCTACTTTGCGCCGCCGTCCGCCCGCACATCGGGAAGCCGGTCCGGCCCCGGAACCGGCCGCCGGGTAAGCGAACTCACACCGGAGCCTGGCCCGGAGGGGAACACCCCGCCGCGGAGGCAGATCAGGGCGAATCGGCCGCCGCTATTCGCCCTGATCTGCCTACGCTGTGCAAACCGCTGTGCAAACCGCTGTGCAAACGGGCGGACGACGGCGGGATGGGCCTTGAGCGGTGCCGTTCAGTAGCGCTTCGGCGCCTGCGGGTTCGCGGCCAGTTCCGCTTCCACCTCGGCGTGGAACTTCTTCTCCACGAAGAAGGACAGCAGCGGCACAACGCCGCCCAGCGCCAGGATGATGAGCTTGGCAAATGGCCAGCGCATGAGCGACCACAGCCGGAAGTTGGAGATGAGATACACGACGTACATCCAGCCGTGCACAATCAGGACCGCGACGGAGAGGTTCACGCCGCCGAGGACTCCGGCCGGCTCGGCGTCAGCGAATCCTAAGAAGTGGGGCTGCCCGGTGACGGCGTCCGTGCCGCCCGCGAACAGGTACTGGCCGAACGCGTACCGGGCGATGAGTTCCCCGCAGAGCAGAAGCAGCATGCTGCCCGTCAGGTACGCGAGTACCTTGTAGAACTTGAGGGCGGAGCGGATCTGGGCCTCGGTTCCGCCGAAGCGGCGCTTCTTGCCGCGCGCGCTTCCCGTTGCGTTGGATGGCTGCGGCTGGACTGCAGGCTGGGGCTCGATCATGGTTGGACTTTCGGGTCGGTGGGCTGAAGGTTCGGATGCGACTCGGTGGCGCCGCCGGTAGCCCGCGCGCCGGCGGCTTCCTGCTCTTCATCCAGTGCGTCCTCGCGTTCCCGGCGGTAGTCGTCCTTGACCAGCCGCCACCAGATGAACAGCGCAAATCCGGCGAAGACAACCCACTCGGCGGCGTAGAAGAGGTTCAACCAGTTGAACTGCTGGGGCGGCGGCTGGGTGCCGATGTTGAGGGGCTTGAGTTCTCCGCCGGACGCCGCGGCACCGACATCGCTGCCGCCGGCAACCTCGGAGCTCGCGGCGACAAAGCCGGGGTAGCTGCTGATTTCCCAGATGTTAATGATCTCGGCGACGGAGACGGAGCTGGCCCGCCCGGGGCCGGCATCCGTCTTTGCCAGCGGGGCCTCGGAGGGCAGCAGCCGGCCGGTCAGTTCGATGCTGCCCGACGGCGGCCGTACGGCGTCCGCCGGGTCGGCAACCCAGCCGCGGGCCACCGGGATCCAGGTCTGCGGCGAGGCTCCGGCCCCGGTCAGGACGGGCGCATCCTTGACGGCGAAGGCCGCCACAATCCAGTAGCCTTTGGCGCCGTTGTTCAGGCGGCCGGGAACCAGGACCTGCTTCTGCGGATCATAGCTGCCGGTGGCGGTGACCATCTGGTCCGCGACCGAACCGGGGAAGAAGTTCCCCGGCTGCAGCACTGTGGTCAGCGGTTTGCGTTCCTCGGTGGTGGTGGCGACGGGTGCCTCCGGCTGCGTCGAGCGGCCGAACTGCCATTGGCTCAGCAGCACAAACATCCCTGAAATCACGATCGCAAACACGAGGCCTGCGATCCAGCGGGGTTTGAGGGCAGTCTTCAGCACCCCTTAACCGTACTTCGTCCGCATGTAGAACAACGAAACGGTCCTGCCGGGCCGAGGTTTCAGTGATCGAAAAAGACGAGGCTGGAGTTGATGAGTTCCGCGATCACTTCGGGGTCGTAGGCCCGGCGGAGCGACTCGCGGAACGATTCCTTGGACAAGGACCGGGCCAGGGTAGCCAGCACTTCCAGGTGCTCCGAGAAGGAGCTGGCCGGCGTCGCGATCAGCAGGACCACCGTGGCCGGACCGTCGGCAGCGCCGAAGTCAAGGGCCTTGCCGTATTTGGTGATGCCGACGGCGATGGACGTGCGGGAGACGAATTCGCTGCGGGCGTGCGGCAGCCCGATTCCGCCCGGCAGCCCCGTGGCCAGCTGGTGTTCCCGGGCGTTGACGTGCCGGAGGAATCCCGAAAGATCGGAAATACGTCCGGCAGCGTGCATCCTCTCCGCTAGCTGGGCGGCAGCGTCCAGCTTGTCGGTGGCGTCCATCTCGAGGATCACCATTCCGGGCGTGGTGAGCTCGGCGTCATACCGGTCCAGTGGTTCCGCCAAGAGGTGTCCCTTCGAAGTGGCGTCGCTGCACCGACCGGCAGCCTGTTGGCTCACCGTCAGCGCGGCCCGTCAGCGCAACGGAACGATGTCCTCGATACCCAGTCGTGCGGCGTCGGCGGATTCGTCGTCCGGCTGCTCCTGGCTGAGCCGTTCGGCGTCGACCCGGGCCAGGTAATGCTTGATTTCGCCCTCGCGCTGCGCATCGCTCCAGCCGAGGACATCTCCCATCAGTTTAGCGACTACCGGCGCCGCGGACACACCACGGTCCCAGGCCTCAATGGATACGCGGGTCCGGCGGGTCAGCACGTCCTGCACGTGGCGGGCGCCCTCGTGGGAAGCTGCGTACACGGCCTCGGCGGCGAGGTAGTCGTCAGCACCGGGCAGCGGTTCGCCCAGTTCCGGGTTCTCGGTGATGAGAGCCAGCACCTCCGGGGTCATCGAACCGTAACGGTTGAGCAGGTGCTCGATCCGCGCCACATGGACGCCGGTCTCCTCGGCCATCCGGTTCCGTTTGTTCCACGCGGCTTTGAATCCGCTGGCGCCCAGCAGCGGAATGGATTCCGTGCAGCTCGGCGGAACGCGCTCGTCCATGCTGCGGGTCGCCTCGTCAACGGCGTCCTTGGCCATAACCCGGTAGGTGGTCCATTTGCCGCCGGCCACCACCACGAGGCCGGGGACCGGGTGAGCCACGATGTGTTCGCGCGACAGTTTGGCGGTGGAGTCGTTTTCGCCGGCCAGCAGTGGGCGGAGCCCGGCGTAGACCCCCTCGACGTCCTCGCGGGTGAGCGGGCGTTTCAGAACCTTGTTCACATGTTCAAGGATGTAGTCGATGTCTTTGCTGGACGCCGCCGGGTGGGCCTTATCCAGGTGCCAGTCGGTATCCGTGGTGCCGATTATCCAGTGCCGGCCCCAGGGGATGACGAAAAGAACGGACTTTTCGGTCCGCAGGATCAGCCCCACCGTCGATTGGAAGCGGTCCCGCGGCACCACGAGGTGGATGCCTTTGGAGGCGCGGACCTTGAGCTGGCCCCGGTCGGTCACCATAGCCTGGGTTTCGTCCGTCCAGACGCCCGTGGCGTTGATGACCTGCTTGGCCTTGATATTGAAGGTGGAGCCATCCTCATGGTTGACCACCCTGGCGCCGACCACGCGTTCGCCTTCCCGGAGGAAGGAGACCACCGACGTCTGGTTCACCGCGTGGGCGCCGTGGTAAGCCGCGGTGCGGACCAGGTTGGCGCAGTACTTGGCGTCGTCGACCTGTCCGTCGTAGTACCGGATGGAGCCGACGAAGGCGTCGTCTTTGAGGCTCGGCGCCGCCCGCAGCGTGCCCCGGCGGCTCAGGTGTTTGTGGAACGGCACGCCCCGGCGCTGGCCGCTGGAGATGGACATGGCGTCGTACAAGGCGATTCCGGCGCCGACGTAGGGCCGTTCAAAGAAGGGTTTGGTCAGCGGATACAGGAACGGCACCGGCCGGGCCAGGTGCGGGGCGAGCACCGAGAGGATCAGGCCGCGTTCGTGCAGCGCCTCTTTGACGAGCGCAAAATCAAGCATCTCCAGATAGCGCAGGCCGCCGTGGATCAGTTTCGAGGAGCGGGAGGAGGTGCCAGCAGCCCAGTCGTTCGCCTCGACGATGCCGACGCTCAGGCCGCGCGTGACGGCATCCAGGGCGGCGCCGGTGCCGACGATGCCGCCGCCGACAATGAGGATGTCCAGCTCCTTCCCCGGGCTGGTGGTGCCCCTGAGTACCGCGAGTGACGCTTCGCGTTCCGCAGGACCAAGAGCACCGCCTGCCTTGGGTGAACCGCCGGGATAACTGTTCATGTCACGCCTCCATCCGGATCAAAGCTCGTAGTGCACCACACTACTTCCAACTTCCCCGGATGGGCAGGGGGCGTCTAGTCGCCGCTGTACGGCGAGACGACAACGTCGACCCGCTGGAATTCCTTCAGGTCCGAATAGCCGGTAGTCGCCATCGAACGGCGCAGCGCACCGATCAGGTTGGACGTGCCGTTGGTGTGGTGGCCCGGCCCGAAGAGGACCTCCTTGAGCGGTCCCACAGTGCCCACATTGACCCTGTCGCCGCGGGGAAGTTCGAGGTGGTGCGCCTCCTGGCCCCAGTGCCAGCCTTTGCCCGGGGCCTCCGCAGCGCGGGCGAGGGCACTGCCCAGCATCACGGCGTCGGCGCCCATGGCTATGGCCTTGACGATGTCGCCGGAGGAGCCCATGCCGCCGTCGGCAATCACATGGACGTAGCGGCCGCCGGACTCATCCATGTAGTCGCGGCGGGCAGCGGCCACGTCGGAGATGGCGGAGGCCATGGGCGAGTGGATGCCGAGGGCACGGCGGGTGGTGCTTGTGGCGCCGCCACCGAAGCCGACCAGCACGCCGGCGGCGCCGGTGCGCATGAGGTGCAGCGCCGGGGTGTAGCCGGCGGCCCCGCCGACGATGACGGGGACGTCGAGTTCGTAGATGAACTGCTTGAGGTTCAGCGGCTCGTCGTCTTTGGAGACGTGTTCAGCGGAGACGGTGGTGCCGCGGATCACAAAGATATCGACGCCGGCGGCCACGACCGTCTTGTAGTGTTCCTGGGTCCGCTGCGGGGTGAGGGATCCGGCGACTGTGACGCCCGCGGCGCGGATCTCCGCGAGCCGCGAGGTGATCAGCTCGGGCTGGATCGGCGCCTGGTAGAGGTCCTGCATGCGCCGGGTGACGGCGGGGCTGTTGGTCTCGTCCTGCAGCGCACCGATCTGGTCCAGGACCGACTGCGGGTCCTCATACCGGGTCCAGAGGCCTTCGAGGTCAAGAACGCCGAGCCCGCCAAGGCGGCCCAGGGCGATGACGGTCTCCGGCGACATGGCCGAATCCATCGGCGCCGCGATGACCGGCATGTCGAACTTGTACGCGTCGATCTGCCAGGCTACGGATACGTCCTTGGGGTCACGCGTTCGTCGGTTGGGGACGATCGCAATGTCGTCCAGGGAGTAGGCACGACGCCCACGCTTGCCACGGCCAAGCTCAATCTCGTAAGTCACGTCCCCACTTTACTTGACCCGGCCAGCCGGGCCGCGCCGGCCGAGGCACGAGGAACGGGCGTGCCCTCCGCCCCCGGGGGACATGCCCATTCTTCGCACCCGGGAGTGGACATATGGGCATCATGTCCGGCCGACGCGGCAGGCGTGGGACATGCCCATTCTTCGCACCCGTCAGACACCTCGAGCGGTCAGACACCTTCGATGTCATCCACGGCGAGCTGGGACTCGAACATCCGGAAGTAGCGGCCTCGCAGCGCGACGAGTTCCTTGTGGGTGCCCTGCTCCACAAGCCTGCCGTCCTCGAGCATGTAGACGATGTCCGCCTTCTCGATCGTCGCGAGCCGGTGGCTGATCGCGATGATGGTGCTGCTGCGGTCGGCGAAGAGCCGGCTGAAGATGCGGTGCTCGGCGAGGGCATCGATGGCCGAGGTCGGCTCGTCCATCACCATGAACGAGGCGTTCCGGTAGAAGTTCCGGGCCATCGCCAGGCGCTGCCACTGTCCGCCGGACAGCCCGCTGCCCTTCCGCCCGCGCGGATCCTCCATCCAGTTGCTGACGTGGTTGTCCAGGCCGTTGGGCAGCTTGTTGATGAAAGACAGGGCCTCCGCGGCGCCGGCGGCGCGGCGGATCCGCTCATCGTCCCGCGGCGAGTCGACGTCGCCGAAGAAAATGTTTTCCGCCGCGGTGGCGAACTCGTACTTGAGGAACTCTTGGCTCAGCACAGCCAGATGGCGGTGCCAGGAGGTGACGTCGACGGCGGCGAGGTCGACGCCGTCGAGCATGACCTGCCCCGAATCCGGCCGGTAGAGTCCGGCCAGGATGCGGATCAGGGTGGACTTGCCGGCACCGTTCTCCCCCACGATGGCGATGTGCTGGCCCTCTCGGATGGTCAGCGAGATCCCTTTGATGACCTCCAGTTCGCTGCCGGTGTAGGTGAAGCGGATGTCCCGGAGCTCCACCGTCCCGGGCGACTCCAGCAGGGGCGGGGCATGGTCGGAGTGCACCGGCAGGGCCATAAACAGCTCGTAGTCCTTGAGGTTCGCGAGGTCCTCGTCGATGGAGCTGAGCGAGGACACGAGGCTGTTGGCGGTGGAGAGCGCACGGCTGACTATCTGTTGGACGTAGAGGAACTGGCCCACCGGCTGCGCGCGGGCGATGATCTGGCCCACCACCCAGATCAGCGACACAACCTCGGCCCCGTATTGCAGCGCATCGGCGGCGAGCTGCTTGGGGATATAGCGTTTCTGAAAATCCAGCCGGCGCTTCTCGTCGGCGTCCCGCAGCCGCGAGCGCAGTCCCATCAGGTAGCCGACGATCCCGTAGAGGCGCATCTCGGCTATGTGCTGGGGGCGCAGGAGGTTGGTTTCGATCATCCGCCGCTGGCGGCGGGAGTCAATCTGGGTGTTCCAGTGCGCAATCTGTTCGCGGGAGAGTTTGAACTGCAGGTAGACGCTCGGCACAATCGCAACGAGGACGATCAGGGCTATCCACCAGCTGACCAGCAGCAGCGCCCCGATCGCGAGGATCACCGAGGCCAGCTGAGTGAAGATGGCGGCGATCCGGTCCAGGACCCTGGCGTAGGAATCGGAGAAACGCTTGGCACGGTCGTACAGGTCGACCGTTTCCTTGTCGTCGTAGCGCCAGAATTCGAGGGCAAGGAACCGTTCGTACATGAGGTCGCCGACAATCGCGCCCACCTTGAAGCTCATGAGCTGCTGGATGTAGCGGTCCACGCTGCTGAAAGCCCCCCAGAAGAGGCCCAGCACTGCCGTGATGATGACGTAGATGATCGCCTGCCGGCCGGCCGCGGCGTCGCCGGAGTAGGCGGCCGCGAGCGCCGTCGTGGTCAGGGCAGCGAAGTACGTGGTGACCAGCGGCAGCAGCGCCGAAATCAGCGAGCCTGCCACTTTCATCACGACGGCGGCGGGCGAGGCCCTGAAGCTTACGCGCAGCACTTGCGCGACGGCCCGGGCGTAGGGCCTCAGCGCCAGCTTGCGCGTCGGTTCACGCGCGGGCACGAGTTCGGACATGCCACCAGCCTAGTTGCGGGCACTGACAAGCGAATGCCGGCTAGTACTTCTCCCCGTACTGGTATTCCGGGAAGTCGAAGCAGGCGCTGAAACTGCCGATCTGGAGGCTCTCCGGATCGTCCCAAAAGGACACCAGCAACTGGGTGCCGTCGTCGTGGAGGAGGTCCACCCGACGGTTACCGTCGTTGTCCGTGCCATCTGTCGCGGACCAGCCAGTCTGTCCGGAGAGTGAATCCCGAACCTCGTCCAGGAACGTCGTTCGGTCGAGGCCCGGCCGCAGCCCGACCTGGCCGGTGCCCACCCACTTCTTTTGCTCGCCCCGGCATGGCATCAGGCTCGAGGTGTCGTTTTCGAAAACCGAGACGACCACATCGGCCGGCACCATCCCGATGATCTCGTGTTGAACGGCCAGGAGCTTGGACTTGGCAGTTCCCAACGTTGCTGGTGACATCGTTTCCCTCTCTTGTGGACCTGTTCCTGTTTCTGTTCCGCAGCCGGCCAGGCCAAGGCCGAGGCTGATGGCCAAAGGCACGCACCCCATCCGGGCCAGGGGGGACAACCGGCCGCTACCGCGCATGAATCTCGCTTCGGACATCTTCCAGGGCGGGCGCATTGAACGGATCCGTCGTCGCGATGAGGCTGTGGTTATCGAAGCTGTAGGCTTCCTGCCAGTTCCAGCCTCCCGGCGGGGCATAGACATGCTTTTCAAAGGCGGACTCCTTCATGGGGTAGTTCTCTCCCACGACTCCACTGAGTTCCGCTGTCAGCAGGATGTCAGGATACGTGTAACTGGAGTACTGGGTGCCGGCGCTGGCCGTCCAGCCGGGAGGCATCGCGGCTCCCGACAAGGCAACGACCTTGTCGTAGTGGGCACCGGCGGCCTCGGACCCGGTGACGTTCCGCAGCCCCCAGCTGTGGCCGACGGCAACGGTCTGCGCTCCGGCCGGTTTCTCCAGCTCGACGGCGGCCTGGAAATCCCGGAGCGCGGGTGCCGTCGCAGCCACGAATTCGTTGCTTTTGGCTTCGTCGAAGAAGGCTTCCGCAAATGGCCCGTCGGGGAACTCGGTTCCTTTATAGACCAGGGCGACTGTGCCCTTTGCCGGGTCAGCGCCAACCAGCCATTGTGCAACGGACTGCGGGCCGCCGCCGTAGAACGACTGCTCGTTGGTTCGGGTTCCGGGTACGTAAGTGACCACGGTTGTGGTGCCGGCGTCGTAGTCGCCGATCATTTCCACAATCGCGCTGTGCTCCGGATCGTAGGCCACGAGTTTGATCTTCCCGTCGACGACCTTTTGCAGGTAAGCCGCACCCGCCTGCCGCGCCGCCCACGCGTCGTGCTCGTTCGCATACATCGCGGGATACCCGGCAGCGATGATCAACGGATTGAATGTGGGCTCCTGATCGGAGCTGCCGAGCCAGTCGATCCGGTGCCGGGCATTGAAGGCGTTGGCGCGGATACGGTCCTCGAACGGGATGCCGTTGGTGTTTCCGGCCAGGACCGGGTATCGGGCAATGTAGGCGGTCCGTTGCCCGGCAGCCAGCCCGTCCCACCAGGACCGGATCCGGGCGGGCGCCAGGCCCGCCAGAGCGGAGGGGTTCGGTGCGGCCATCGCCGTCGACAGTGGGCCCCCGGCAGTTCCGGCGCCGCCGGCTCGGCTGGCCTGCTCCTGCTCTTCCGCGTTGCGGACCAGTTCCTGGCCCGCTGCGTTCAGGAACGCGGCGGCCCGGCGCAGCGCCCGGCTGTGGCCGGACTGCCAGTCATGGCGGAACCTGTCGGCGTCGGGCCCCGGCCACGGCGCCTGCGCCACACCGGTGCCCAGGGTGCCCAGCTGTGAAAGCAGGATCCGGCCGGAAGAACCCATCTGGGCGCCCAGCCGCCTGAGCTGGGCAGTATCCGCCCCCTGAAATCCAACAGCCATGTGCCATCCCCCGTGCAGCCGGCGCCAATGGGCCGCGGGCCAGGAAATCCCGGGACCGCCGTTCACCCTCGACGCTACCGTGCGCAGAAACTAACGGGCCATGGGGAGAGGTCCCCATGGCCTGCGTGTCGCGGCGTCTGCCCTGGGGCCGCGCCCGCCGGGTTCCCTGGCCGTGGAGCCGCTCCGGCGAGGGCCCCGACCCGAGCTTGCGAGGGCCGGGCCGGTGCGGACTTGCGAGGTTAGGGAGCGGGTGGGGACTAGCCTGAAGTTACGCAGGTTAAGACAGGAAGATCCCCGGGTTTCCGGGGATCTTCCTGTCTTTGGGTCTGGGTTGTCTGGCTACTTTCTGTGGTTGGC
>NZ_JAXCID010000048.1:0-30910 GCF_035985125.1 Arthrobacter sp. CG_A4
ATCCTCAGAGAACTCCAACGAGTCCTCGCCGCATGGCTCGGTTACTGCCCCCACTGCCGACAACGAGCACCAACATAACAAAGTACTACTAGGAGCACCCGTGGAAACCCGCCGCATCGCCGTTCTCTCCGCCGGACTCGGCGTCCCGTCGTCTAGCCGCCTGCTGGCGGACCAGCTGGCTTCCGCGGCCGAACGCCGGCTCACGGCGGCGGGCAGCGCCGTCGATATCGAAGTGGTGGAACTTCGGGATCTGGCCGTGGACATCGCCAACAACTTCGTGACCGGCTACGCGGCCCCGCGGCTGGCCGAGGCGATCGCCGGCGTCGAGTCATCCGACGGGATCATCGCCGTCAGCCCCGTCTTCAGCGCCTCCTACAGCGGGCTGTTCAAGTCCTTCATCGATGTCCTGGTTCCGCACTCCCTCGACGGGAAGGCCGTCCTGCTCGGGGCCACCGCCGGCACAGACCGGCACCAGATGGTGCTGGACTTCGCGATGCGGCCGCTGTTCACCTACCTGCGCACCCGGATCGCCGCCACCGCGGTGTTTGCCGGCCCCCAAGACTGGGGAAACAGCGACGGCGGCGGTTCTCCGCTCTCGTCCCGGATTGACCGGGCGGCAGGGGAGTTCGCCGGACTGCTGGAGATCCCGCAGCCGCAACAGAAGCCGGCAACCCTGGCGTCGCTGCCGTTCGAGCAGTTACTAGCCGGGATCTCGGGCCGGCGGTAGCACTTCCCGCCCCTCTGCGAATCAATTGCCTGGCCCGGCGAACGAGCCCCGTAGCACCAGCGGCCTCGAGATGCCGCGCTGGGCGGGGCCGCCCGTGGCTCAGTCGTCCAGCAGGGCGATGAACTCCCGGGCCTGTTTGAGGGAGATCTCCGAGTGGCGGGTCAGCGCCATTGCGGCCGCCTCGGCGTCGCCACTCCTGGCCAGCGTCCGGATCCTGCCGTAGATCTCGTCGTTGAGCATGTTGCTGCTGACCTCGCGGGTGACATCGCCTTTGCTCGCGATAGCGCGGTATCGATAGGCGAAGCGCTGCGGGGCATCGTCTTCGTCGTCGCCGGGCGCCTGTTCGGGGGCAACAGGCCGGAAGGGCTGCGGATGGGCCGCCAGCGCACCGACGGCGTCGCGGGAGGCCCGCAGGCCGTCGCCGGTGGCCTCGAGGTAGAGCTTGATCGCGGCCATGGCCTGCCCCTGCGCGATCAGCGCGTACAGGCGCCGGTGCTGCTCTTGGTTGAGCCTCGCCGCGGCCGAGCGGGCAAGCCTAACCGGGTCGCGGACCGGCTGGGGCGGTGCGTCAGGCTGGGGCGGTGCGTCAGGCCGGGACGGGGCACGGCGGCGGCCAAGGGCCCGCACGGCCAGCAGAACGCCGGCGCCGACGAGCGCGAGGATCAGGACGGGGACGATCAGGGATTCCATGAAACTAGAGCCGATCTACATATTTCTTGGCGGTCAAAAGATCAGAATGCGTCGCTTGGCGCAACAACTTGATGGCCTGGAGCTTCTTGCCGCTCCGGGCCATCGACTGAAGCTGCAGAGCAAACTGCGGGTTTAGCTGGCCGCCGGGCAAAATGGGACCCTGATAGCCGGGTTGTCCCACGGCCGGGGCGGAGCCGGTCTGGGCGCGCAGCGCTGCTCTGGCATGATCGGCCTGCTGTGATTGCTGCTGCTCGTTCTGGCTGGGACGGGTGGCGGCGTCAACCCGGGCCCGCGCCGCGGTGGCGGCCTGCACCTGCGCCGTGTAGTGGGCCTGGGAGCGGACCGCCAGCTCCTGCTGATAGCGGTCGGCGTCGGACAGGCCAAAATCGCGGGGCCTGAGAGCCGTGGCAAACGCCCAGAGGACTGCCGCCAGGATGAGGGCAGGCAGTATGACTAACAAGACATCGCCCATGGGTAGAGCTTATGCCAGATCCCCGCTATCCACAGCATATTCGGACCGGCGCACACAGCGCGGCCCACGGTGCCGTCAATTCGGGGTTTTCCGGTGATGCCCATCACAAAATGTGCATATTCGACCCCAAATGTGGCCTCGTCTCCCGACGAGTATCCCCAGCCGTAGCCCACAAGCTGTGGATGAAGCTTTGCCAAAATAGTTCTGTGTCCACAAGGGGAAGTCCCTGTTCTCGCAGGTCAGGAGGATATGTGGGGTCAAACTATTTTCTTATCCACAGGTGTTCCCACAGGCTGTGCACAAGCTGGAGCCGGTAGTGCACACTTTATCCACAGGGGTGGTGCCCGGTCGGGTTGGTGCCAGCCCGATCGGCGGCTACCGTAGCTGGAGATCGACCCGTGGATCCGGACGATTCCGGGATCGCTGCACGATGCCTGCCCATCAGCTTCCCCGGCAGCCAGTGCATCCGCACCAGAATCCTGAGCTGTGGAATACCCGTAGCCCAGGGCTGCAGGCAAACTGTCGGAGCCCGCTGATAGGACTAGAACAATCGGAATTCGCGGGGACAGGTGACTCTTGGTCATCGACTCCGGGCATTCGAAGGGCTCCGGCACCACGGCGCACGGCTCACACGTCGCCCGCGAACGGACATCCGCCGCGGCACACAATGGAGGACGGCAGTTTTGTCAGTTACGCATCTGGACTCAGTCGAGGGCACGCGGGGATCCGAAGGCAGCCGCAAGCCGCCGCAGGATATACCCGCGGAGCAATCCGTTCTTGGGGGCATGATGCTGTCCAAGGACGCCATTGCCGACGTCGTCGAAATCCTGCGTGGCCAGGACTTTTACCGTCCGGCCCACGAGACGATCTACGAGGCCATCATCGACCTCTACGGCCGCGGCGAACCCGCCGACGCCGTCACCGTCTCGGATGAACTGACCAAGCGGGGCGAGATCAACCGCATCGGCGGCCCCGCCTACCTGCACGAGCTGATCCAGACGGTCCCGACAGCAGCAAACGCCGGCTATTACGCTGAAATCGTCGGCGAGCGTGCGGTGCTGCGCCGCCTCGTCAACGCCGGCACCAAGATCGTCCAGCTCGGCTATGGCGCCGATGGCGAAGTCGAGGACCTGGTCAACCAGGCGCAGGCCGAGATCTACGCCGTGGCCGAACGCCGCACCGCCGAGGATTACGTTGTCCTCAAGGACGTCATGGAATCCGCGGTCGACGAGATCGAGGCCTCCGGCCACCGCGGCGAGGGGCTGACGGGTGTGCCCACCGGCTTCTACGAACTGGATGAGCTGACCCACGGCCTGCACCCGGGGCAGATGATTGTCATCGCGGCCCGCCCGGCTGTCGGTAAGTCCACCTTCGCCCTGGACTTCGCGCGTTCCGCCGCCATCAAGAACAACCTCGCCACCGTCATGTTCTCCCTGGAAATGGGTCGGAACGAGATCGCCATGCGCCTGCTGTCCGCCGAGGCCACGATCGGCCTCCAGGACCTCCGCAAGGGCACCATCAAGGACGAACAATGGTCCAAGATCGCCACCACCATGGGCCGGATGAACGACGCCCCGCTGTTCATCGATGACAGCCCCAACATGTCGCTGATGGAAATCCGCGCCAAGTGCCGGCGGCTCAAGCAGCAGCACGACCTCAAACTCGTGATCCTCGACTACCTCCAGCTGATGAGCTCGGGCAAGAAGGTGGAATCGCGCCAGCAGGAAGTTTCCGAGTTCTCTCGCGCGCTGAAGCTGCTGGCCAAAGAACTGCAGGTTCCGGTGATTGCTCTCTCGCAGCTGAACCGTGGCTCCGAGCAGCGCCAGGACAAGCGCCCGATGGTCTCGGACCTGCGAGAATCAGGGTCCATCGAGCAGGACGCGGACATGGTTATCCTGCTGCACCGTGAAGACGTCTATGACAAGGAATCGCCGCGCGCCGGCGAGGCGGACATTCTCATTGCCAAACACCGTAACGGTCCCACGAAGGACATAGTGGTGGCGTTCCAGGGCCACTACTCAAGGTTTGCGAACATGGCGGCCGACGCCGGCGGCGGCTTCTAAGCGCCGGCCAGCGGCAGGCCGCTTCCGGCCAGCGCCGGCCGTTACTGGCCACCCGCCCGCAGCAGGTGGTTGGGCAGCCTGTTCCCGGGTGCCCTTCCGCGGATTTCCAGCAGCTCACGGGCATGGGCGTGCAGCCGTTTGTCCTCCCCGGATACCGGAACCCATTGAGGGATCGGGACGGAGGTGCCATGTTCGTCGCGGGCGACCATAACCGTCAGGCAGTAGGTCGTGAGGTGCAGTTCGCGTCCCTTGGGATCGCCCGAGCGGACATGTACTGCAATGTGCATACCTTTGGTGCCGGTGTAGACCAGCCGGGCCTCCACCTCCACCACATGTCCGATCAGCAGGGGCCGGTAAAACCGGACCCCGCCGGAGAAGACGGCCACCGTGTCCATCCCGCAGTAGCGCGAGGCACAGACGTAGGCCGCTTCGTCGATCCACTTCATGACGATGCCGCCGTGCACCTTACCGCCCCAGTTCACATCCGTAGGGGCCGCCATAAACCGGAGAATCACCTTCTCGGCGGTACCGGCGCCGGTATATTCCTGCCCGTTCATGGCCTGGACGATGTCCTCGCGCACCTTGATCCGGGCCAGTGCATGGTCCCGTTGTTCGATTGCTTCCGGCGTTGTTGGCATAAACGGCGGCACCGGATTGGGTTTGCCGTCCCCGCCGACGGCCACGAAGATCACCATGCACTGGCTGCGCATCGTCGCCGGGCCGCCCCTGGGGTCGCCCGAGGACACCACGGTACGGATGTGCATCGAGGACCGGCCCGTGTAAACGATCGTGGCCTCGACTTCCACCATGTCCCCGCTGTTGACCGGATGCGCGAAGTGGATGTTGCCCACATAGGCCGTCACGCAATACGACTTCGCCCAGCCGACGGCGGCGGCGTAGGCCGCCTTGTCTACCCACTCGAGCACGGTGCCGGCGTCGACCGAACCGCTATGGCCTACATCGGTTGGCGCCGCAAGGAAGCGCAGGGTCACGGCATTGCCGGCAGTCTTACTCATGCAAGTGAGTGTACTAACGGCCTGCGAAAACGCGGGTGGGAGCGGAAGCCGTTCAGCGCCGGCAGGGCCGTTAGGGTAGACCCGTGCCCACCCCCGCCCCGACTCCCGCCACCCTCCCGTCCCCGGCAGGCCGCCGGCGGGAAATCCTGCGCCTTGCGGTTCCGGCGTTCGGGGCCCTGATCGCCGAACCGATGTTCCTCCTCGCGGATTCGGCGATCGTGGGCCACCTCGGCGTGGCCCAGCTCGCCGGCGTTGGTCTGGCCTCTGCGGTGCTGCATACGGCGGTGGGACTAATGGTCTTCCTCGCATACTCCACCACCCCGGCTGTGGCGCGGGCGATCGGCAACGGCCAGCTGCCCAAGGCCCTCGCGGCCGGGCGCGACGGCGTCTGGCTGGCACTGCTGCTGGGGCTCGTCCTGGCCGCGGCCGGCTCTTTTGCTGCCGAACCGCTTCTGGAGCTGATGGGGGCCCGGGACGAGGTGCGGACCTTCGCGGTGGACTACCTGCGCTGGTCCATGCCGGGACTCGTCGCGATGCTGCTGATCTTCGCGGGCACCGGGGTTTTGCGGGGTCTGCAGGACACCCGGACGCCGCTGGTGGTTGCCGCCGCCGGCTTCACGCTGAACATCGTGCTGAACCTCGTCCTGGTCTACGGGCTGCAGCTCTCCGTCGCCGGTTCCGCGATCGGCACCAGCATCGCGCAGTGGGCCATGGCCCTGGTCTATGTGCTGACGGTCCGGCGCAAGGCCCGCACCCACGGCGTCTCCCTGCGGCCGGACTGGCGTGGCGTCCGGGCCCTGACCAGGGTGGGCTCCTGGCTGATGCTGCGCACGCTGAGCCTGCGCATCGGGATTCTCGCCACGGTCGTGGTGGTCACGGCGCAGGGGCCCGTAAACCTGGCGGCCCACCAGCTGGCGATGACCGTCTTTACGCTCCTGGCGTTCGCCCTGGACGCCCTGGCCATTGCGGCCCAGGCCCTGATCGGCAAGGAACTTGGAGCGGCCCGCCCGGCCGCGGCACGCGAACTCACCGGCACCATGATCCGCTGGGGTCTCGGGTTTGGGGTGTTCACCGGGATACTGATGGCCGTCGCGGCGCCGTGGGCGGGACTGCTGTTCACATCCGACGCCGAGGTCCGGGCGGCACTAACGCTGGCGCTGTGGGCGCTTGCCGCCGGCCAGCCGATCGCCGGGTATGTTTTTGTCCTCGACGGTGTGCTGATCGGGGCGGGGGACGCGAAGTACCTGGCGATTGCCGGCGTCGTGAATCTGGCCTTTTATCTGCCGCTGCTGCTGGCGGTCCGTTTCTCCGGGGTCGACGGCGGTGCGGGGCTGCTCTGGCTGTGGGCAGCCTTCTCGCTGGGCTACATGCTGGCGCGGGCGCTGACGCTCGGCCTCCGTGCACGGACGGACCGGTGGATGGTGCTCGGCGCGCACTGAGCCGTCCGGCCCATCCGGCCCATCCGGCCCATCCGGCCCGCGGTTCAGTTCCCGGTGCGCAGCGGATCGGCTTCGCACTAAACTGGACTGGTGACTCTCCCAGCAGCCCCTGACGCCTCCATCGCCACGCCCGCCGCGGCGGACTTCTGGAAGCCGGTGCTGGTCCGGGCCGCCATCGCGCTCGGCTTCGGCGCCCTGACCGTCTTCTGGGCGTCACCCTCGACGGCAGGCATGGGCTGGGCCGGCGGGCTTTATCTGCTGGCCACCGGGCTGGTGCTGATCGGGAGCATCAGGAAGGCCGGTTTTGCCGGCACCTCCCGCGCCGGGAAGGTCCTCTCGGCCGCGGGTGCTGTGCTGATCGGGACCGGTGCGGCTGTCGCGCTGATCCCTTCCAATCTCGTCTTCGGCATCATTGCGGCGCTGGGCCTTGGCCTGGCCGCTGTCGCGGAACTGTCCCTCGGTATCAGGCTCCGGGGCCGGTCCGTGCTGGCGCGCGACTGGATCGCCGCCGGTGTGATCGGCGTCGGCACAGCGGTCTTGCTGCCGTTCTTCATCGACCTCGGCCCGCACGCCCTGCTCGGCGTCGCCGGCGGCGGTGCCATCATCAACGGCGTGCTGTGGACGCTGGCGGGGCTGTCGTTGCGGCACGATGCGCGGGGCGATTCCTCGGAGGCCGTAAACTAGTACCGACAGGTTCTACCTTGCGTAGAACGATTGCGGCATCACAACCGCCACGCCTTCCGGGCGTCGGCTGCAGGAGGAAAGCACCGTGGGACAGCAGAAATCCGGAGAACCGCGCAGCCTGCGCACCTCGGTCAAGGGACCGCTCATGTTCTCCGCGTTCTGGGCGGTGCTGGCCTTCGTTGCCACCCTTATTTTCGCCTCCGGCGGCAGCGCCAAAACCCCCCGCTTTGACCTGGCCCTCACCGCGGCCGGTATCGCCTTCATCGTGATTCTGGTGGTACTGGCCATGCTGTCGATGGGCCACAAGCCCAACGCCGAACACCTGGGCAAGGGATCCGGCGTGAACCTGAGCTCCCGGAGCGGCGGCCACGGCGGCCACCCGTCACAGCCCGGAACAGGCGCCGGCCCGGCCGACACCAACAGCGGCGGGACGCCCCGCGACGACATCCGCTAGAGGTTATTTTCTTTAGTTCGTCGGCGTCTGGGCGCGGTGGCCGGACTCTGGCACATGCCCCGCGCCGGGGGCAGCGGGCGGACATAGTGTCATTGTGCCCAGTCCCGGGTGCGAAGAATGGGCATGTCCCGCTGGCGCGACACGGTCCGGGCTGCGTCTGACCCCCCGACGAACTAAAGAAAATGCCCGGATCAGGCCGGCCCGGCCCACACCAGCAGCGGCGGGACGCCCCGCGACGACATCCGCTAGCTCCGAGGACGCCGTCGCCCCTGCCTCCGAGTGGCCCTCCGACTCCCAGCCGCCCCTTGGCGGCCGGGGTCGACAGCGGGATCGGGTTCCTACTTGGTCCAGGAAATCGGGTTCTTCAGGTAGGGGTTGTCGCCGTACTTGGCGTAGTTGAACCGGGAGTCTTCATATTCGACGCTTTTCACTTCGTCACCGGTGGGAGCCAGGAACACCTGGCAGGACACCATGCTGCTGCCCGCCACCAGGCTCAGCGAATCACCGGTGCCCGTCGTTGCGAAGCGTGTGCTCTTGCACTGGTCGAAGGCACCGAAGACAATGAGCGACTGGGCGTCGGAACCGTCCTTGAGCTGTGCAGTGACTTTAGGCTCGCTGATGCTGACGGCAGCCTTGCTGATGCTGTCCATCCGGTGCGTAACCGAGACGTAGTACGGGGTCTGGCCAGCGTATTTGGCCGCGTCCTTGAACTTGGCCAAATCGGCCTCGGTGCCGGCCACCACGCTGGTCAGGGCGGAGGTGAAAACGGCTTCCACATACTTCGGGTCGGCCGCGTCCTTGCCCGTGTTGCTGTGGGTAACGGCGGTTTCGCCGGCCTTGAGCTTCGTTCCCGGAGCGGTGAGCTTGCCGTCTGCCGCCGCCGGAGCGGATGATGCCGTTGCGCTCGGGGCAGGGCTGGCACGTGAACTTGAACTTGCGCTGGCCGAGGGCGAGGCCGGCTCCGGTGTACTGCTGGCAGCGGGTGAGGTGCCACCCCCGCCACAACCCATCAGTCCAACTGCCAAAATTCCGGTGATCCCCAGTGCTGCCGTGACTTTTTGAAGCTGTGGACGCTGTGCCATGTGAAGGTGTATCCCTAGATCGGGTTTCGCCGGCCTGATGGCTACGCGAATAATTCCAGTCTATGGGGAATTCCGGCAGGGCGCCTCCGCGGCGCTCCGCAGTCCATGGATGTGACGCTCTCCCAGGAGGCCGCCCAGTAGGCAGCTCAGGAGGCGGCCTTGCGTGCGCGGTAGGCGGCCACGTGCACGCGGTTTGCGCAGTTGCCGGTATCGCAATAGCGTTTCGAGTGGTTCCGGCTGAGATCCAGAACTACGGCGTCGCAGTCCTCCGCCGCGCACACCAGCATCCGGTCCATTTCCCTGCTGCGGATCACGTCGACGAGAGCCATGGCCGCCTCGGTACTCATCCGGTCCGCCAGCGGCGCCTCCGGGGCGGTGGCGTGCAGATGCCAGTCCCATGCATCGTGTTGCACCAGTTGGGGGAGGGCCCTGGCATCCCGCAGCAGCCGGTTCACGGTGTCGACGGCGGCGCCTTCGTCCGCGAGCCAGAGCTCGGCCAGTTCGCCCCGGAGGCGATGCACGCTGGCCAGTTCGGCCGCGTCACGGGTCCTGGAGCCGGTAAAGCCTTCGGCGCAGAGGAAGTGGTCCAGGGCCGCCGTCGATTCGAGCTGTTCGAAGCCGTTGGCCGCGCTGTTGATGAGGTTGACCACGGAACGCAGGGCAACTTCTGTGTCAGGGGTAAAAACCATCTTGACTCCTTACATGGCCGCGGCGTAATGTCATGACCATACCCCTACTTTACTCCTGACAGGAGGCACCCCGTGTGTGCCGCACGCCGTCCCGCCGAAGTACCGGCCACCAACGTTGCCGGAAACCGTGTCTCAACGTCCGGTGCCGGGACGCCCGGCCGGGCCTCGGGGTTCATGGCCTCGGGCCTCGGCGTTGCCCTGTTCTCTTCCGCTGTCTTCGGCCTGTCCGGTTCGTTCGCCAAAGCGCTGCTGGAAACGGGCTGGACCCCCGGTGCCGCGGTCACAGCCCGGCTGACGGGCGCGGCGCTGATCCTGGCCATCCCCGCCATTCCCGCTTTGCGCGGCCGCTGGCACCAGCTCAAGGACAACTGGCTCACCATCCTGCTCTTCGGCCTGGTGGGCGTCGCTGCCTGCCAGTTGTTCTACTTCAACGCCGTGTCCAGGCTCTCGGTCGGCGTCGCACTACTGCTGGAATACCTGGCCCCGGTCATCATCGTCCTATGGCTCTGGGCCGCCAGTCGGAAACGCCCGCGGCCGCTGACCATCGCCGGAACACTGCTGTCCCTGGGCGGCCTGGTCCTGGTCCTGGACCTCACCGGGGCGGTCAAAATCGACGTCATCGGCGTGCTGTGGGGCATGGCGGCGGCCGTCTGCCTGGCCATCTACTTCTTCATCACCGCCAGGGAAAACGACACCCTCCCGCCGATCGTCCTGGCCTCCGGCGGCCTTCTGACGGGTGCCGTTGTGATGTGGCTTGCCGCGGCAAGCGGTCTGCTGCCGATGGCGTTCAGCACCGCCGACACGCGCCTTGGCCTGTGGGTCACACCCTGGTGGGTGGCCCTGGGCGGACTCGTGGTCCTGGCCACCGTGCTGGCCTACGTCTCCGGCATCATGGCCGCGCGTGCTCTCGGTTCCAAGGTGGCGTCCTTTGTCTCCCTCACCGAGGTCCTGTTTGCGGTCATCTGGGCCTGGCTGCTGCTCGGCGAACTGCCCGGCCCCGTCCAGCTCCTGGGCGGGCTGCTGATCGTCGGCGGGGTGGTGCTGGTGCGGGTGGACGAACTGCGGACCCCCGGTCCGCGCGGGGCGGCCCTGCTGCCGCCGGCGTTGGACCACGCGAACGACGTCGAACCCGTCCCGTAGCCGGCTTAAAATCGCTTGGCCCGGACGCAAAACGCGTCCGGGCCAAGCGGCGTAAAGATGTCCGGGCCAAGCGGCGTAAAGATACTGTCCGGCGCGGGGCCGACTAGCGGTCATTTTCGTTAGTTCGTCGGGGGTCTTGGCCCGGGGGGCTGGGAGGGCACAGCTCAGGGACGTTCCCCGCGCCGGGGCGCGTGGACGAACATAGTGTCGTTGTGCCCAGTCCCCGGCGCGAAGAATGGACATGTCCTCCCGCGGCGCGAAAAGCGCCAGATTCCAAGCCGCCGGACCCGCCCAATGCCCGGCCGGACCAGCCCAACGCGAGGGGCCGCGACGTTCCTGCCCAGTTACTTCGGCGCCCGGCACCACAAGCCCGCGGGAATCCGGGCCTTCCCCGGGCCGAAAGGAGGCGTGGCGGCAGGTAACCGGGAAGGAGCAGCGCCAACGAAACCTGCGTCCGGCCAGGTCAACGAAAATACCCAACGTACGGGACGTGCCCGCCGGACGGAAGCTGGCCCGCTGGACTGGACTCCGCGCCAAGGGACATGCGCCGCGCCCGGGCCAGCAGGTGGACATAGTCCCATTCTGCCCAGTCCCGGGGGCAAAGAATGGGCATGTCCCCCCGGCGCGAAAGTGTCCTGGCGCTGCCTGAACCCGCGACGACCTAACGAAAATGCCCACTAGCGCGAGGTGCTCTCCTGCTCGGACGCGTTGCGGCTGGCCTGCTTGCCGGCCTCCTGCAGCGCCTGCGAGACCTTCGCCAGCGACGCGGTGTGCTGGCCGTTCCACTCGCTGCGGAACTTGTCCGCGTCCGGACCTTTCCAGTCGGTGCCCCCGAGCACCTTGGTCAGCAGCGACTTCTGCTTGTCGATCTCCGACGAACCCGCCTGCAGCTTCGTCCCAAGTGTCTTGAGTTGAGCAATGTCTGCGCCCCGGATGGCCATGCGATCGCTCCATACCCGGATCCGATCATCCTCGGCATCCCCAGCGGCCCCCGGCTGCTCCGGAAGGTCCATTGCCCTGAACCTGCCGCGCCCGGCAAAAACCCGTCGATGGGCACCGCTCCCCATCCCCGCCGTCGGACCGGCTACTTGCCGAAGCTGCGCAGCCGGAGGGAGTTTGCCACCACCAGAACGGAACTGGCGGCCATCGCGGCACCGGCGATCATCGGGTTGAGCAGGCCCAGGGCCGCCACCGGGATCCCGACGGCGTTGTAGAAGAAGGCCCAGAAGAGGTTGGTCTTGATCGTGGCGAGTGTCCGACGGGAGAGCTCGATGGCCTGGGCCACCTGCCCGAGGTCGTTGCCCATCACCGTGAGGTCGGCCGCTTCGATCGCGACGTCGGTTCCGGAGCCCATTGCGATGCCCAGATCCGCCTGCGCCAGTGCCGCCGCGTCGTTGACGCCGTCGCCGGCCATGGCCACGGTGGCGCCGGCGGCCTGCAGCTGACGTACGGCTTCGACCTTGCCCTCCGGCAGCACCCCGGCAAACACGTCCTTCGGAGCGATGCCGACGGCGGCAGCCACCTGGGCGGCCACCGCGGCGTTGTCCCCGGTCAACAGGATCGGCCGGAGCCCGAGCTCCCGGAGCCGGGCGATCGCCGCGGCCGAACCGGGTTTGAGCGTGTCCCGCAGGCTGATGATGCCGGCCGGTTCCCCGTCCACGGCGAGCCAGATCGCGGTGGCGCCGGATTCCTCGGCGCGCCGGAGCATCTCCAGCCGGCCGGGAGCCAGGGCGATCCCGTTCTCCTGCAGCCAGCCGGTCCGGCCGGCGGTCACGAGCCGGCCCTCAACGGTGCCCCGGACCCCGCCGCCCGGTGCTGAACGGAAGCCGGCGACGGCGGGAAGCTGGCCGGCGTCGTGCTGGCCGGAGTCTGCCGAGAGCGCCGCCGCGGCGATGGCGCGGGCGATCGGATGCTCGGAAGCGGCCTCCACGGCACCGGCGAGGCGCAGGATCTCGGACTCACCGAAGGAACCGAACGCCTCGGTGCGGGCCACGGAGAGGTGCCCGGTGGTCACAGTGCCGGTCTTGTCCAGCAGTATGGTGTCCACCGTCCGGGTGTCCTCAAGGACCTGCGGGCCCTTGATGAGGATGCCGAGCTGGGCGCCCCGGCCGGTCCCGGTGAGGAGACCCACCGGGGTGGCGAGGCCCAGCGCGCAGGGGCACGCGATGACCAGGACAGCGACGGCGGCCGTGAACGCCGTGCGGAGCTCGGCGTCGCTGATGGCAGGGCCCGCCGCGAGCAGCCAGGCGCCGAAGGTGAGGGCGGCGATAACAAGAACCACCGGGACGAAGACGGCGCTGATGCGGTCCGCCAGGCGTGCGATCGGAGCCTTGCCGGTCTGCGCCTGGGAGACCAGCCGGCCCATCTGGGCCAGGGTGGTCTCGGAACCGACGCGGGTGGCGCGGACCAGAAGCCGGCCGGACGTGTTGATGGTGGCGCCCGTGACGGGGCTGTCCGGGCCGACTTCCACCGGTACCGATTCGCCCGTCACGAGGGAGGCATCGACTGCGGAGGAACCCTCGACGACGACGCCGTCCGTGGCGATTTTTTCACCGGGGTGGACTACAACCACATCGCCCACCACCAGCTGCCCGGCCGGCACCTGGTATTCCTTGCCCTCGCGGAGCACAGTGGCGTCTTTAGCGCCCAGGTCCAGCAGCGCCTTGAGGGCATCGCCCGCTTTCTGCTTGGCGTTGGCCTCCAAATAGCGTCCCAGCAGCAGGAACGTGGTGACGACGGCGGCGACCTCGAAGTAGAGCCCGCCGGAGCCCATGCCCTCCATCCCCTCCATTCCCCGCAGGTGGTCGGTCATCCGCGGGTCCTCGATGAGCTGCCAGGCCGAGAAGACGTACGCCGCGGTCACGCCGATGGAGACCAGCGTGTCCATGGTGGAGGCGAAGTGCCGTGCGTTCACGGCGGCAGCCCGGTGGAACGGCCACGCCGCCCAGCTGACCACCGGCAAGGCCAGGGCGGCTGCCACCCAGCCCCAGTTGGCGAACTGGAAGGCCGGGAACATCGAAATCAGGAAGATCGGGACCGTGAGAACCGCGGCGACAATCAGGCGCGGGCGGAGCTTGGCTGCCGCCGCCGACGCCGGGTGGGTCGCAGCGTGGGGGGTGCTTCGCACCGCCGGTCCGCCATGCTCGGCATGCTCGCTCGTGCCTCGCTTAGACGCATGCTGCCGCATGCCGGCACCGTCGGCGCGCACGGACAGCTCACCTCCGCGGATGGTGGCTTTGTAGCCGGCCGCGGCTACCGTGGCCGTGATTTGCTCGTCCGTGATGTCCCCGGGGACGGTAACGCTGGCCGATTCGAGCGGCAGGTTGACCGAGGCCTGGACGCCACCGAGCTTTCCGAGCTTGCGTTCGACCCGGCCGACGCAGGAGGCGCAGGTCATGCCCTCGATGTCGAGTTCGATCACGCGGCTTCCGGGCTGGTCCAGCAGTTGTTCGTTACTCACGGTGTTTCCTGTCTGTTCTGGTGCTGTGCGCTGCCTGGCGACGGGCTGTGGAGGTGGTGCTCAGGCTTCGTTGGCCACCACCATGTAGCCAGCTTCGGCAACGGCTTCGCCGATCTCCGAGGAGGACAGCGCCCCGGTGGAGGTGATGGTGACGGTGGAGATACCGCCGGAGTCGAGGTCGACGTCGACCTTCTCGACGCCGGCGAGGGACTCGAGCTCTTCGCTGACGGAGGAGACGCAGTGGCCGCAGGTCATGCCGGATACGCTGACGGAAGTAGAAACGGTGTCCATGGCTTGCTCCTTGTTGGTGGGCTGCTGGTGGTTCAGCAGCCCGATCTTGTGGTGAGTGGTGTTGCCGCTACCGCAGCAGGCGCCCGATGGCATCGGTGGCCTCCTTGACCTTGAAGTCGATGGTTTCCGCACGGAGTGCGGGATCCGGCTCGGACGCTGCACCGACGACGCAGTGACCGATGTGTTCTTCCACCAGCCCCAGGCTGACGGCGTGCAGGGCTTTGGTGACGGCGGCGACTTGGGTGAGGATGTCGATGCAGTACTTGTCCTCGTCAACCATCCGGGCAATGCCGCGCACCTGCCCCTCAATCCGTTTGAGCCGCCGCAAGTACGCCTCTTTGTTGGCGGTGTAGCCGTGCTGCTGATGCTCGGCCTCTGCCGGCACCATGACAGGGATCTCAGACTCATTCATACCCTCAACATATACCCCCTAGGGGTATGACGCAAGTACCCGGAGGGGGTATCTGCGGCCGGTTGAGGAAAGCGGTCCGGACATTAAAGAGCTCCGGAGTGCGTTATTGGGGGATACGCACTCCGGAGCGGCAGTTGGGCAGGCCTACTGGCGGCCTACGACTTTCAGCTTACTAGCCGGTAGTGGAGTAAAGCCAGCACCCCGGATAAGTTCTTTCACTTTACTTTTCGCGGATATTCTCCTGCCTGAGCCGCCGCTCCAGCGCTCCGGTCACGTGCCGCGGCGTGTCCGGTGATGGACGGCGGCCGGGACCGGAACGATCAGGATCGGGCGCTCCTGGTGGTGGCTGAGCCACGCCGCCACCGAGCCGTTGAGCGCGGCGGATATCCGGTGTCCGAGGCCCGGCTCGGGAGTTCCCACGATGATCATCGCGGCCCCGGTGTCCGAGGCCAGTCTGCCCAGTGCCCGGGCCGGATCGCCGGCGAGAATCCGCAGCGTCCAGTTGATCCCGGGGCCGCCGCAGGCCGTCCCGATGGCGGACCGCAACTCCAGCGTCACCGCTTTGATTTCGGCGTTGTCTGTTTCCGGGTGCAGTGAAAGCCGGTGCGCGGACCGGGCCGGATCCCACTCCACAAGGTAGCTCAACTCGTCCACGAAAGCGCAGATCAGCGGGACGCCGAGGTGGCCGGCAAGGGCTGCGGCGGTCTGCAGCACCTCGGGACTCTGTCCTGGAAGCACGCCGACGACGAGGGGCGGCGGGCCGCTGAAGCTCTCTGCAGACATAGTCAATTGTTTCCCCGGCTCACCGGCTTGAACAGGGCCTAACTTCCCGGGCAGCCACGGCTTGTCCGGGCGGCTTTCAGGCCGGGTATTGGTTGAGCCTTCGCGGAAACGGTCGAGGGCCAGCCCGGTGGGGATCGCTCAGTGAAGCACGCCTGACCGTCGCGAAGGGCCCAAAAGGGCTTGCGCTCCTGGGTGTAAGCGGCAGCCACCCGGGTTAGGGCCTCGCTCTCGGGGTGCTCCGGCGATCCAAGGTGGGGCACGACGGATCGATCCAGGATGCTGAGGCCCTCAAACTCGACGGCCCCATACATGGACAAGGCATCCTCCGTTGAGTCACACTCTTCGAGGCCCAACAGGCTCGGGGCGAGGACGCACACCCCCGCACTGAAGCCGGCGTAGACCAGTTCATCCGCTCTGAGACGATCCGCAGTGAGCGCGTCGGCCCCCGATCGCGCCAGGGCCGCGCGGAGCATGAAGACATCGTCCCGGCGCTCGCGCGCGAAAGTAGGAGTCCGCGTGCTTGTTGGAGGTTTCGTCAGCGGATGCTCTGTCAGCGCAGCGTTCAGAGGTTCAATGCAGACAGCACCCTGGCACGCAGCAGTTGGTAGTCGCTGACGTACGCTCGTGGCCCTCCTGATGGCCGGACGACGACGCGGGACTCCCCAATGATGCGGTGACTTCTGAATTGCTCTCTCGTGAGGTCGATCTCGAAACCGCCCGGGAATCGGTTCCAGTAGTGGACTTCGTCGTCCTCATTGCCGCCGCTCACGTCCGCGATGAGAAGATGGCCGCCGAGGAGGTCCTGAACGACGAGGGCAGTGGGTCCGCATTGCCCGTGTGCTGAGCTGTCAGGGTGCCACTTTGCGAGGCTCTTGGCGTTCAGACAGGTCGTATCCGCACCCCAGGATTGACGGAATGCTCGCTCGAGCTCGAGCAACGTATGAGTCATCGCGACAGCGTATCAAGGGCCCCGCCCGGTCCGGTCGACGGTGAGCTGAGGATCCTCGTCGACGCCGGCCTGCTGAACCGCGAGAAGCGGGGCACCTGGGCCCACTACTCCCTCGTGCCCTGCGCACTGGAGCGGACCGCCGTGGTTCTGACCGGGCTGTGATGCGCCGGATCCGGCTTGGGCGTCGGCTATTGAACCCCCGCCTGACCCGGCCTAACGTTGGAGAACTAGGGAAAGGGTGACCGCGGTGGAAATCTTCATGTGGTGGCTGGACCTGGATCTGTCAAGCAAGGAGTGGCTGCGGGAGAACCTGCGCGCCGCGGAACTTCCGCTGCCGGTTCTGCAGGGCATTGCGGAGGCCGGCGGCCCCCACCCGGACAATGTGGCCGGGGTCCTGACTGACGCCGACTGGGACTTCATCGAGACGCAGTCCGAATTCGTGGACTGACCGCGCCGGCTGGCGAACAGGCAGGCAAACAGGAAGCAGGAAAGCATTGCGGCCTTCGGGCCGGGGTGGTTGCATGGGGGCCATGGCTACTGCAGAGAGTTACGTCCTGGCGATCGGAACCAAGAAGGGGCTCTGGCTGGCAACCAGCCCGGACCGCAAAGACTGGTCCCTTTCCGGCCCGCATTTCTTGATGAGCGAAATCCCCAGCATCGGCATCGACACCCGCGACGGCCGGACCCGGATCCTGGTGGGCGTCCGGTCCGAGCACTGGGGCCCGACGGTCTTCCACTCCGATGACCTGGGTGAAACGTGGAACGAGCCCGAGCACGGCGCGATCCGTTTCCCCGAGGGCACCGATGCCGCCTTGGAGCGCGTCTGGCAGATCCATCCCGATGCCGAATCCCGCCCGGGCGTGGTCTGGGCCGGCTGCGAGCCGATCTCAGTCTGGAAATCGACCGACGGCGGCGAACACTTCGAACTCAATCGCGGGCTCTGGGACCACCCGCACCGCACCGAGTGGGGTGCCGGCTACGGCGGCGCCGCGGCGCACTCGATCGTCGTCGATCCCTCGGGCGAGACAGTGCACGTGGCCATGAGCACCGGCGGGGTCTACCGCTCGCTCGACGGCGGCACGTCCTGGGAGCCCCGCAACAACGGGATCTCCGCTTACTTCATGCCCGATCCGAATCCGGAATTCGGCCAGTGCGTCCACAAAATCGCGGCCGACGCCGCCGTCGCCGGCCGTCTGTATGCGCAGAACCACCACGGCGTCTATCGCAGCGATGACGATGCCGAGCACTGGGATTCGATCGCCGAGGGGCTGCCCGCGGACTTCGGCTTCGTGATGCTGACGCACCCGCGCCGGGCGGGTACTGCATGGGTGATCCCACTCAAAGCCGACGGCGAGCGTATCCCGCCGGACGGCAAACTGGCGGTCCATCGGACCGATGACGCCGGCAGGACGTGGACGCGGCTGGATGACGGACTGCCGGGCTCCGAGTTCAACTCCGTGCTCCGCGACGCCGCGTGTGTTGATGCCGCAGAGCCGGCCGGCGTGTACTTCGGAACGCGCGGCGGAAGCGTCTACGCAAGTGCCGATGAAGGCGGACACTTCGCCGAGATCGCTGCGCACCTGCCCGACGTTTTGTGTGTCCGCGCCGCGGCCGTGCGGCCCGCGCGGGTGCCGGGCGCCGTGCCCGCCGCCGCCACATACGCGTCATCGTTCCATGACTGATATCTCTGTGTCGCTGCCCAGCGTGCTCCAGCCTCTCGCCGGCGGGCAGTCGATCCTGACTTCGCCCGCCGACGGGGCGGTGACGGTGGAGAGAGTGCTGGATACAGTGACCAGGGACCACCCGGCACTGTCGAGGCGGCTGCGGGACGAGACCGGGGCGGTCCGACGCTACGTGAACATATACGTCAACGGGAATGAAATCCGCCGGCTCCAGGGCCTCGCCACCGAAGTGGTGCCGGGGCAGGAGATCCTGATCCTTCAGTCGGTTGCAGGAGGCTGACGGCCTCAGGCCACTCGCCAGAGGGTGCACTCGTCCGTGTCGATAGCCTTGCGCAGCCCGGATTGCCGGTCCATGATCCACACGACACCGATGCCGGGAGCGGTTTCCCGAACGATGCCGCGGTGGATCACGACGTCGTCGTAGTCGTGGCCCACCTTCAGGCGGGCTTCGATCTCGTCGCCGCGGTGCAGTTGGCCCAGGGCGCGGATACGGGTCACATGGGCTTTGGCGTCTTTCAACATGGCGGGGCCTCCTGGACTGGCGCTGGTGCCTGCTCTCGCCGGCACCTCCAGTGTCCTGCGTCAATGTTGCGGCCGCGTTTCGGCCCGGTAAGCGGCGGGTAAGGTTTGCGTGTCGGCACGATGCGGTGGACCGGGACTCAAGGAGAGCCCTACGGGTGGGCTCTGGCGGGCAGCGGCCTGCGGGACAAGAATGGGCCTATGCGACTGCCGCTGATGCCCCCGATCGCGCCGATGCTGGCGAAGGCCGTGAGTGCCCTGCCCGAGGGAGCCATGCTGTTCGAGCCGAAGTGGGACGGCTTCCGGTCCATCATCTTCCGCGACTGCGCGGACGTGGAGATCGGCAGCCGCAACGGCAAACCCCTGACCCGTTACTTCCCGGAACTTGTCGAGGCCCTGAAGCTAAACCTCCCGCCGCGCTGTGTGCTCGACGGCGAGATCATCCTGCTCGGAGCCTCGGGGAACCGGCTCGACTTCGACGGGCTTCAGCAACGGATCCATCCTGCCGCGAGCAGGGTCCGCCTGCTGGCCGAACAGACTCCGGCGAGCTTTGTCGCATTCGATTTGCTGGCCCTCGACGACGAGGACCTCACCGCGCGTGCCTTCGCCGAACGGCGGGCCGCGCTGGAGCAGGTCCTCGCCGGCAGTGCCGCGCCGATCCATCTGACGGCAGCGACCGAGGACCGGGAGACTGCCGGGAAGTGGTTTCGCGAGTTCGAAGGGGCAGGCCTTGACGGGATCGTCGCCAAAGCGCTGGACGGGCCGTACCAGCCGGACAAGCGCGCGATGTTCAAGATCAAGCACGAACGCACCGCGGACTGCGTTCTGGCCGGATATCGGGTGCACACGAGCGGGCCGGACCGGATCGGATCGCTGCTCCTGGGACTCTACGACGGCGGCGGCGAACTCGCCCACGCGGGGGTCGCGGGAGCCTTTCCGCTGCAGCGGCGCAAAGAACTTTTCGAGGAACTCCAACCGCTCGTGACCGGCTTCGAGGGGCACCCCTGGGCCTGGGCCCGGCAGGAGGAGGGGGCCCGGACGCCGCGCAATGCAGAGGGCAGCCGGTGGAGCGGGGGCAAGGACCTCTCCTTCACCCCGCTCCGGCCGGAACGCGTCGTCGAAGTGAAATACGACCACATGGAAGGGGAGCGGTTCCGCCACACCACGCAGTTCGTGCGGTGGCGGCCGGACCGGGATCCGCGCTCCTGCACCTACGGACAGCTCGAGGAACCGGTCAGCTACGATCTGGCCGCAGTGCTGGGGACCGGCAGGGACTGACCCGATGGTGCGCCCGGTCCGTTCGGCGCGTCAGGCGGCTGTGGCCGCCGCAGGACCCGACATCGCAGGACCGGACACCGCAGGTCTCGTCAGCCGATCTAGTCTCAGCCGACTTCTCCGGAGGTCGCTGGCCGTCAGCTGTCGCTGTCCGGGACCGGGGCCGTCGATACGGTGATAGTGACCCCGGTGGAGTCGTCACGGATCTTGAGATGCAGATCCCTGCCCACCAGCGTGGCGTGGATGTCCTCGCTGTCCTCCGGGGCGAGCTGCTCAGCCAGCCGGGTGACAGCCAGCGCCATCGCCCTGCCCCAGTCATGGGGATCCATGCTGGACGCCTCCGCCTCGGCCGAGTAGTTCTCCTGTGGTTCGGTCATGTGCCCCCTCTTCCCGCGCCTGGAGCGCGCCTGCCGGGGAAATCCCAACAGGTTCCGGCCGGCCATCCATCGCCGGGCGACGTGCTCCAGTACATAAGCATGGCCAGTTTACTGACCGGGCAGCCCAACGTCCACGATCGGGGGCCAGGACTCGGAATTTCGCTGTGGAGGTTACGCCGCGAGTCCGGCTAGGATTTCAGTCTGGGCCACTTCCCGCCCCCTTGCCCCGAAGGATGCCATGTCAGAGAACACTCCTGCACCTGATAGCCAAACCGCGCCAGCAAGAACAACGGCGCCTGACAGCACAACACAGGCGCGGCGCGCCGCCGTGATCATCAACCCGATGAAATCCTCGGGGGAAGACTTCAAGGCGGCCTTCCACCTCCTGTGCGAGGACGAGGGCTGGACCGAGCCGCTCTGGCTGGAGACCACCGCAGAGGACACCGGCCTCGGCCAGGCGCGACAGGCTCTGGAGGCGGGGGCCGAGGTAGTCATTGCCGCCGGCGGCGACGGTACGGTCCGCTGCGTGGCCGAGGTCCTCGCGGGCACCGGCACCCCGATGGGCCTTGTGCCGCTGGGTACCGGCAACCTGCTGGCCCGCAACCTCGGGATCGACATCACGGATCCGATGACGGCCAGCCGCGACGTCCTCAACGGCACGGACGCCACCGTGGACGTGGTGAAGGCTGTCCTGGACCATTCTGGGGACGAACAACTCTTCCTGGTGATGGCCGGGCTCGGCTATGACGCGGCCATTATGGCGAACACTGTGGATGAGCTCAAGGACCGGGTGGGCTGGCTCGCGTACGTTGAGGCCGGCATCCGGCACCTGCCGGGGAAACCCGTGAGGGCGAAAATCAGCATCGACGGGCAGCCTGAGGTGCGCCGCCGGATCCGCAGTGTCATGGTGGGCAATTGCGGCAAGATCATGGGAGGTGTGGAAATTTTCCCCGGCGCAAAGGTCGACGACGGCATCCTCGACGTCGTGATCCTGGCCCCTGCCGGGAGATTCGGCTGGCTGAAGGTGGTGGCCGGCGTGTTCGGCCGGAAGAACAACAAAAACAAGTCCGTGGAATACCTCACCGGTAAATCCGCAGAAATCACCCTCGACCACAAGCAGGAATTCCAGCTCGACGGCGACCACCTGGGCAAGGCCCAACACCTGAAGGTCACCGTGGAGCACAACGCCCTGACCCTCCGGATGACCGCCCCGAGCGCGTAGAGCCCGGACACGCCCGGGCCAAACGGCACTGTCCGGGCGGCGGTCCAGCCGGAAAGCTGGTCTGGACACGTCGGCGCAGAGCGTCGGCGTACAGCGATGCATGGGGGAGCGCCGATGGAAGTGGTACAGACACGAATCAAGGACGTCCTGGCCGTCGCAGGGCTCGTCAAGCGCTACGGCGACCTGACCGCGGTCGACGGCGTCTCGTTCCACATCCGCGGCGGCGAGACCTTCGGGCTGCTGGGCCCCAACGGCGCCGGAAAAACCACTATCATCTCCATGGTGGCGGGCCTGATCCCCGCCAGCGCCGGCACGGTGAGCGTCGCGGGCCGGGACATGACCCCGACCGAAACCGCGGCCAAGCGGAACATCGGCCTCGTCCCGCAGGATCTGGCCATTTACCCGGACCTGACCGCGCGGGAGAACCTAAAGTTCTTTGGGCGGCTGCAGGGACTGACGGGCAAGGAACTCACCGGGCGCTGCAACGAGGTGCTCGACCTGATCGGCCTGAGCGACCGGGCAGGGGACCTGACCAAAAAATACTCGGGCGGCATGAAGCGCCGGTTGAACATCGGCATCGGACTGCTCCACCGGCCTACCCTCCTGATCCTGGACGAACCGACAGTGGGGGTGGATCCGCAGTCCCGCAACGCCATCCTGGAATCCGTGGAAAAACTCTCCGTGGAAGGCATGGCGGTCCTGTACACCACCCACTACATGGAGGAAGCGGAGCGGCTGTGCGACCGGATCGCAATTCTTGATGAGGGCCGGATCAAGGCCGAAGGCACCCGGGAGCAGCTGATCCGGCTCACCGGCGGCGTGGACCGGATCAAGCTTCACGGCGGCGGCAATACCGCCCGCGCGGCCGATGCCCTCCGCGGGCTGCCGGCCGTACAGCAGGTCGACAGCGACGGCGCCGGCCTGGTGCTCACGGTCAGCGACGGGCCCACCGCCCTCGCCGGCATCGTGACGGGAGCCGGGGACGCCGGAATGTCCGTGACCTCCGTGGAAATCGTCCGGCCCGACCTTGAATCGGTCTTCCTGCACCTGACCGGCAAGGCGCTGAGGGACTGAGATGCGCGGGCTGTGGACCATGGTGGCAAGTGATGTGCGCCAGCGCATCCGGGACAAATCCGTCATCATCTTCTCCCTCGTCGTCCCGCTCGCCCTGATGGGCGTGCTGAGTCTTGTCTTCGGCGGACTCGGCGATGACACCGCGGGCCTGCAGCCGGCCACCGTCGTCGCCAGCGCGGACGACGCCGACCAGCTGGGGGCCGCGCTGCTCGGCGCCGTCGACTCGCTTGAGACCATGGACGTCACGGTCAAAAGGGTGCCCGCCACCGAGGTCCGCAGCGAGACCCAGTCCAGCGGGGCTGACCTCGGCATCATCGTCCCCGACGGCTTCAGCGCCGCCGTGCTGTCCGGGCAGCCGGCGGCCGTAAGGCTCGTCGAAGGCAACGGCGCCAGTCTGGAGACGAGCGTGCTCATTTCCGTGGTCCAGGGCGTTGTGGACCAGTTCGCTGCCGGAACCGTCACGGCATCCGCCGCCGGCATCTCAGGGCTTCCGCCGCAGGAGCTCGCGGCCCTGGCCCAACGGACGGCGGCCGGCGCGCCGCTGATCACGCTGGCCGAAGGGCAGGCGGCCGCCGGGCAGCTCTCGCTCCGCGGCACCCTGGTGGCCGGCCAGGCCGGGCTGTTCCTGATGTTCACGGTCGGTTTCGGCGTGCTGGGGCTGCTGGCGGAGCGCGAACAGGGGACCCTGGCCCGCCTGCGGTCGATGCCGATCAGCGCCGGTACTGTGGTCACGGCCAAGGCCTGCACCGGCTTCGTCCTCGGAGTCGTGGCCACCACCGTGCTGCTCACCGCCGGTTCCGTGCTTTTCGACGTCTCCTTCGGCTCCCCGGTGGTGGTGGCAGCCCTGATTCTCAGCGTCGTAGCGGCAGCGACCAGCCTGACGTTCATCGTCGCGCGCCTGGTCCGGACGGCGGAGCAGGCGAACGTGGCCCAATCCATCCTGGCGATGGTACTCGGCATCGCCGGCGGCGCGTTCTTCCCGGTCCAGGGCACCGGCTTCGCCGCGACGCTCCTTGACCTGAACCCCATCGGGGCGTTCATCCGCGGCCTCGGCATCTCGGCCGGCGGCGGCAACCTCGCCGACGTCGCGGCGCCGATAGGAGTGATGCTGGTTTTCGCGGTGGCCGGGACCCTCCTCTCCCGCGTCCTGCCGGACCGGGGAGCGCAGGCATGAGCGCCATCCTGGCGATCGCCGGCGTCGAACTGCGACGGTTCCTGCGCGACAAATCCAACATCTTTTTTGTGTTCATCTTTCCTCTTGTCCTGATCCTGCTGCTTGGCTCGCAGTTCGGCGCCGGCAGCGGCCAGGCCCGCGTGGGCATCTCCGGCCCGGGCGGCGCGGTCCCGCAGGCCCTGGCCGCCAAGCTGGCTGCCTCCGGCGCCGAGGTCATCTTCGCCGATGCGGACACCGTCCGGGCGGAGCTCAGCCGCGGACGCACCGACGTGGGGCTGTTCATCGACGACGCCGCCGCGGCGGACTTCGATTCCGGCCGGCCGGCCGGGCTCGCCGTCGTGATGGCCTCCCAGTCGTCCGCGCAGGCCGTCATGCAGGAGGTACGCACCGCCGTGCAGGCCGTGAGCATGGAACAGCGCCAGCTCGCGGCCCTGACCGGCGCCGGAATCCCGGCCGACCAGGCGAAAGATGCCCTGGACCGTGCCAGGCAGCTGGCCGTGGCGCCGACGGTGGAGATCACGGACACCAACGAGATTTCGCAGGAGTTCCGGGGCCTGGGCCGGTTCGATCTGGGCGCCTCGCAGCAGCTGCTGCTGTTCGTGTTCCTCAGCTCGCTCACCGGCGCGGCAACGCTGATCCAGGCCCGGCGGTTCGGTGTGGTGGGCCGGGTCCTGGCCGCACCCGTTTCCAGCGGGCAGACCGTGGCGGGGCAGGCGCTGGGACGGTTCGCCATTGCCCTGGTCCAGGGCTCCTACATCATGATCGGCACCGCAGTGCTCTTCGGCGTTCAGTGGGGCAACCTCTGGCTGTCCGCCCTCGTCCTGACGCTCTTCTGCGCCGTCTCGGCCGCCGCCGCGATGGTGGTCGGCTCGGTGATGGACAACGACGCCGCCGCCGCCGGAATCGGGGTCGGCGGCGGTCTGGTGCTGGGCGGGCTGGGCGGCTCCATGGTCCCTCCCGAGTTCTTCCCGGCGGCGCTCCGCACCGTCTCCTACGCCACCCCGCACCGCTGGGCCTATGACGCCCTCGCGGACATCCAGCGCCACGAAGGGACCCTGGCTGACATCCTTCCCCAGCTGGGGGTTCTGGCCCTGATGGCGGCGTTCCTGCTCCTGGTCGGCGCCCGGCTGCTGCGCCGCAGCCTCACACGGGCCCTGTAACGCCGGTGACGGACACCGGGCCAGGGCCAGGTGTCAGGGGACGCGCACGGGTTCGTCCCGCACGGCGTCCGCCGGGGCCGCCGTCGTGCCGTCCTTGCCGGCCGCTCCGGTCCTGGGCGACTTGGCTGCCTTGGCCGGCTTCCGGCCCGCCCTGCCGTAGACCAGATACATCGTCACTCCGGTGATGACCATCAGCAGCACCGTATACACGAACGTGTTAGAAACCCCGTCCACCCCGTCGGCGCCGTCCGTGTTCGCCTTGATGACCAGGCCCAGAGGCTGGAACAGGGGGTGGGCGAGGAATACCGCGGTGTCGTAGTCGTCCAGCATGCTGTTGAAGTTGAGCGCCGTGATGGCCGTGGCCGCCGGCAGCACGATCGGCAGCAGGATCCGGCGGAACACGTACAGGGTCCCGGCGCCCATGAGGCTGGCGGCTTCTTCGAGCGAGGTGTTGACCGATGCGAAGGAGGCCTTAAGCATCCGCAGGGTGAAGGGGATCTTCACGGTCACGAACGCGATGAGCAGGATGACCGTGGTACCGGTCAGCACTGCGCCGCCGACCAGCGGATTCGGATGGTCGTAGCTGAGAATCAGGCCCAGGGCGAGCAATGCCGAGGGAAGGATCCACGGGATGTGGAGCAGGTACTCGAAGACGCTGGTGACCCAGTTGCGGTACTTCTGCAGGAGCCGGGCCACAAACAGCAGGCCGCCGACGGCGATTACGGCGGCCAGCCCGCTGTAGACAATGCTGATGACAAAAGGGCGCAGGCCCGATGGCTGGGTAAGCACCCGGATGTAGTTCTCAAAGGTGAGGCTGCCGGGGGACAGCTGTCCGGTCTGGATCGCGGCGCCGTCGGCAAACGAGTAGAGCGCGATCAGGACCACGGGGAGTGTGTAAACAGCGAACAGCAGGTACGCGACGGCGTGGACCGCCACGTTCGCCACGGGGTTCTGGATCTGCTGCTTCTGGAGCCCGGAGGAGACCTTTGACACCGAGAAGTAGGTTCCCCCCTTTTCCAGCCGCGTCATGAACGCCAGCATCAGCATGGTGGCCACGCCGAGGATCACGGCCAACAGCGCGGCGAGGTCCCTCGACGTCGGGCTGTTGGCGAAGGTGAGGATCATCGGCGTGATGGTCTGGAAGTCCCGTCCGCCGAGGACCTGCGGCGCGGACAGCGCGCCCAGGCCGGTCAGGAAGGACAGGACGGTCACGGCAAAGAGGGTGGGTTTGAGTACCGGCAGGACGATCCGCCGCAGGATGGTCCACGTGGAGGCCCCCATGTTTCTGGCCGCTTCGATGGTCTGGTAGTCCACGCCTTTGAGTGCATTGGTGACGAACAGCATGTGGTTGGTTGTTGTGGCGAACGTCATCACGGCCAGGACGGCAAGGAAGCCGGAGAACCAGCCGGGCTCCATGCCGGGAAACATCCCCAGCAGGAAGCCGGTGACAATCCCCTTGTCCCCGTAAATGAACTTGTACCCGGCCGCCAACACAATACCGCCATAGATAAACGTCGTGGCGTAGCCGAGGAACAGTATCCTGGAGCCGCGGATCTTGAAGTACTGGGTGACCAACACGATGAAGACGCCCACCACGTTGACGGTGATGGACAGCGCGATGGCCAGCAGAAAGCTGTTCCCCAGTGATTTCATCGCCCGCTGGGAGGAGAAGAGCTTTTCGGCCGCGCGCCCGGAGAAGCTCCCGTCCGGAAAGAACGTCTGGATCAGCACGTTCGCATTGGGCCAGACCAGAAAAGCGGCGATGAACCAGGTCAGCACCACCCCGGCGACCAGCACGGCGGGCGAGCGGAGCATGCTCCGCGTGCTCGGCCCATTCGCGCTGCCCCCGCCGCTCACAGCCGGACCGCTTCCTGTGGCCGGCTTCCGAGGGCGGCGCCGGTTTCCGGGTGGTACTGAAGAACGCGGGACGGCTGGACGTACACCGTGGTCGGGCTGCCTGGGTCCGGCTGGGCTCCGCCGTCTTCCTTGACCAGCAGCCGGATATCGGAGCCGTGACAGCGGACAACATATCGGCTGTGCTGCCCGTGATAGGTCTTCGAGACCACCGTTCCCGCCACGGGGACGGCCGGGGCATCCCCGCCGGAGGGCTCGAGGGACGCTTTTTCCACCCGCAAGTAGGAGTTGGCCGCGGGATCGAGGGGGTGACTCGACTGCCGGTTCAGTTCCGCGACGAACTCGGGTGTGAGGCGGGAGCTGTCCCCGATGAAATTGCAGACGAATTCGGTAGCGGAATGGTCGTAGATGCTTTGTGGAGTGCCAATTTGTTCCACCACTCCCTTGTTGAAGACCGCTACCCGGTCACTCATCGCCAGCGCCTCGTCCTGGTCATGGGTGACGTAGACGGTGGTGATGCCGAATTCGCTTTGGAGGTCTTTGAGCTGCTGCCGAAGCTGGTGGCGGAGCTTGGCGTCCAGATTGGAGAGCGGCTCGTCCAGCAGCAGGATCTTGGGCTGCAGTACCAGCGCCCGGGCGACGGCGACGCGCTGCTGCTGCCCGCCGGACAGCTCCGCCACGTTCTTGCCCAGCTGTTCTTCGGAGAGGTCAACACGCCTGGCGATGTCGCGGACCAGCCGGTCGGCCTCGGCCGGCTTCTCCTTCCGGACCCGCAGCCCGAACGCGATGTTCTCCCACACGCTCATACCGGGGAACAGGGCATAGTTCTGGAAGACCATGCCGACATGGCGTTTGTCGCTCGGGAGCCGGGTGACGGCCTTGCCCTCGACGTAGACCTCGCCGGCGGAGGGCTCAATGAACCCCGCCAGGGTGCGCAACGCCGTCGTCTTTCCGCAGCCGGAGGGACCGAGGAGCGTGAAGAACTCGCCCTGCTTCACGTCCAGGTTCAGCTGGGGGATGGCGGTGAAGTCACCGAAAGTGACCTCGATGTTCTCGAAACGGATCATGGGAACCTGTCTTGTCTGGCGGCAGTCGGCGGCTGGTGGTGAACCGGATCCGGGGTCACAGCCGGCAGCGGTGCCCGGCTGCGACCCCGGATCAGATCAGCTCATGTATTCCAGTTCGATCTTTTCAACCCAGGCGCCCATGTTCTCCTGGACGAAGTTCCAGTCGATGTCCTGCTGCTTGAGCGTGGCGAAGAACTCCACGACCTCAGGCTTGGCCTTGGCCACGGCGGCCTTGTTGACCGGCATCGAGTTGAACTGCTGGGCCCAGTCACCCTGGGTCGGCGCGCTGCCGAACCAGTTGATGAACTTGAGGGCCTCGTCTTTTTTGTCCGTTCCCTTGACCAGGGCGACCTGCTCGATGGCCAGCGGCACACCTACGGACGGCATCACGGTTTCCACATTGACCTTGAACGACTTTTCACGTTCGACAATGATCGAGGAAGGCATCTGACCCATGTCCGTGTCGCCCGAGGCGATGCGGGCGAAGAGGTCGGTTTTGGCGACGGCCGGAGTTCCGTTCCGGAAGTACCCTTCGATCTGCTTCCAGCCTTCGTCGGAGATGCCCAGATCGCCGTCGTCATCCTTGTACCGGGTCAGGATGCCGGCGAAGACCAGCTGCGCGGTGGCGGTGCCGACGCCGGTGACACGCTCATAGCGGGACTTGAATTTGTCCTGGGTCCACAGATCGGTCCAGTCCTTGGGGGCCTGGTCCTTGCTGAACTTCGCGGAGTCGTAGCCGAGGAGGATCGCCTGCTGGACCAGCGGCCAGTAAGCCTTGCTGTCGGACTTGTCGCCCTTGGCGGTGTCCACTTCATCGGACCAGGAAGGCGTGAACGGCTCAATTGCACCGGCAGCTTTGATCTGCTCGAAGTACATGTTGTTCAGCCCGAACGCGACGTCCGCGATCGGGTTGTTCTTTTCGGCCATGAGCTTGTTGGTGGCGTCCGCGCCGCCAGCCCCGACGACTTCGATCTTGAAGCCTGCTTCCGCCGCTTTCTTCGTCAGCCACTCGCCGCGGCCTTCGCCGTTGGAGTTCGTGTAGACGATGAGGCTCTCACCGGACGGTGGGCCCGAGGGGGCGACGGCGGCGGGCCCGGCAGCCGGTCCGGAGGCCGCGGGGGCTGCGGCGCCCGCTCCGCAGCCGGCAAGCAGGGTGGCGGCGGCAACGGCGGCAGCCAGGGTTTTCAATCTGCGCACGGGTGGGACTCATTTCTGAACGGGGCCGGAGGGGCATTTGTCCGGCCAGCCTATAGGGGTGAACGCCGGAATCGACGGTAACAGCTATCGATTTGAGGAAAATGCCGGCGCTCAACACTTGAGTCTGGCCCGTCCGGCGGAACGGCTGGAACCCATGGCCTTAACCGGCTGTGAACATCGGGTGGCAGCCTGGGCCGGTGCCCGGTGCAGGACGTACTGGTACGCCTCCTACCGGTCCGAGCTGGGACCGAGCGGAATCGACGTCGCCGTGGCCCTGGAAGCCACCCGCGAGCGGTATTCCGGCGAGTTCGCCGGACTAGGCCGCGTCCTCATGGCGGCGACGCCGGGCGGGACGCTGGTACAGCGCATCTGGACAGCACCGCTGCTGGCGCGCTACGCCCGGGACGGCGTGGTGCTTGTGGGGGATGCCGCGCACGCAATGACACCGAATCTGGGGCGCGGCGCGGGTGAGGCGCTGATCGACGCGGCAGCCAGGACCATGACGAGGATCGAAGCTGGCCCCCACCATTCCGGCAGCTTCTCAGCGAGCATCACCGTGCCCACCCCGAGAACGATCGACGCCCCGAATAAGTAGCGGCTCCATGCAGTCATATCCACAGCCTAACCGCCGCCGAGATTCTGAGCCGAGCTGCCCGTGAGCTGATCCTCCACGTAGCCGCATGTCACTTCCGCAGGAGCGAAGTCCTCTCAGGTATCCCTGTCTGAGATTTCCTTCGCTGTTCGCCGCAATCTGATAGCGGCAAGCCCGATGACGCTGCCTGCTGCGGCCAGGAAGAAGAACAGCACCAGCAGCGGACCAGACATCCCAGGAAAAAGCGGGTTCCGGCCGGTAAGGAAGATCGAAGCCAAGAGGCCCGCCATCGACACGCAAAACGCCAGCCCTAGTACCTTCTGCTTGCGGACCTGGCGCATCATCGGCGATCTAGTTGCAGTAGCCATGAATTTATTCTATCGTATTGAACGAACCCAACTTGACAGGGTTTGTAAATAACATGGGGGAAAATAACATGAAAGCTCGAAAGATTGTCAGAATTCTGTCCACAGGGCTTCTAGTTGCCGGTGGCATCGTTGGAACTTCACTAGTGGGGCCGGAAGAGGCGAAGGCTTCGGTATGTGGTTACTCGCAAGAAATCCGCACCTACAGTTCCATCCTCAGTCTGGATTTGCTTGGTCAGACCCTAGACCCCTTTGGCGGCCAGAAAGTCGTGTCTGTCTACGGTCACTGCGGTCCCACAAACGTTAGGATCGTCACCGAATCACCCAATGGCAACCGTTACGCATGCGTACCCCCGGGTGACAGCTGGCTCGGATTCGTGAACCAGGGCGACAGGATCACTGGCGCCTACTACGTCGGCCTCTGCTAAGGGGCAGGTCCAATGAGTCAGCTAAACGGTTTCAAGCGCGTTTGCGCCGCAATAACGACTGGGGCGGCGCTGGTAGTCTCCGGACTGGTAGTCACCGCCGCGCCGGCATCTGCAGCCGTGTGCGGTTTTCAGGGTGTTGTCACGTCGAACATCGGCGGCAACATACCGCCCTGGGAAGAAGCGATCTATAACCACTGCGGTCCAGGTAACGTCAAGATCAGAGTCCAGTACTACTACGCCGAACGCGACCTGTGCGTGACCCCTGGAGAAACCCGCCTCTATGCAAATCCGAACTTGGGCGGCCTCAACTTTGCATATTATATTGGCGGCTGCTGACCAATACGAATCAGCCGATTCTCTGTAGGGCAAGTATTTACTGTGCAGACGTGATAATTCCGGGCGGCTTTTAGCTGCTTCCATTCCACCGACCCGAACTGCTCCGGCGGCAACGGCTGCAGCAGGTGCGCTTCCTCCTGGCTGAATTGTTCGTACCTGGTCGAGCCGTCCACGCGCCGTATCTGGCCGTTGATCTCTGCGACGCGTTCATCAATGGCCGTATTCAACTCCGCCAGT
>NZ_JAXCID010000049.1:0-26774 GCF_035985125.1 Arthrobacter sp. CG_A4
CCCCGTCACGCAGGTGAAGTGCCTTTGCCAAATAAACCATGCGTCAAGTCTGACAAAAAATCAGACCCAAAAAAATCACCGACACGCTACACTAGGCGCCGATCCGCACCGGCCGGCCGGCGTCGTCGAGCGAGGCACCGGCGCCGAGTTGGATGAACCGCACGGTGCGCGCAATCCTCGCCTCGACCCCGGCCTCAGGCTCAGCTTCAGGGCCGTGCCCTGCGCCGTCGCCCCGGGCGGCACTCGAGGCGAGTGTGCCGTGGATAAGCTGCGCGAGCTGGCCGACGTCCGCCGCCGGCAGGTAGCCCTGGGCAATGCCGTCGCGGAGGATGCCCTGCAGAAGCACATTGAGGTCCCCCACATGATCGGCCAGCTTCGCGAAAGACGCCGGCGAGAGAACGGCGCCCATGGCAGGACCGGGCGGGAGGTGCCGGCGGCTGAGGTCCTCCACCTGGGCGCGGACATAGAACGCCAGCCGTTCCACCGGGTTTTCCAGTGAATCCAGGGATTCGCGCAGGTCCAGGAGGAACCGCCCGGTCTCGTCGAGAGCGTAACCGATCAGGAGCTCTTCGATGTCCGCGTAGTAGTTGTAGACGGCCGTGCGGCCGATCCTGGCGTGCCGGGCGACGTCGGTCATGGTCAGTCCGGGCAGACCGTGGGTGAAGAGGAGCTCCCCGAACGCAGTCAGGATGCGGTGCTGGGTCTCGGCACGTTGGGCGGCGTTGCTCGCGGCCGAAATCCTGGGCATACAGACACTTTAGCGCGATCTGTCAGTAAAACCGCTTTTTCCGGGCCGAAGGCGCCGCCGCAAGCCCTGTGACGCGGAAAAGGCCCGGCGCTGCGGGAAAGGCCCGGCGCTGCGGGAAAGGCCCGGCGCTGCGGGAATTCCCGTAGCGCCGGGCCTTTCGCGCGTCGCCCGCGGCAGAGGACTCGCCCCGCCCTGCGTCGGACCCAAGGCGCCCCGACAGACGCCCAGGTGAGAGTTAAGGCCCATGTCCGTGACGAACATGGGCCTGAACTCTTACCCCGACGCCGTTGTCGGGGTGCTTGCAAGGGGTCTTCCGTAGCCGGGCTGCCGCCCCGGATCTCGGGGGTGCCTGTTGCGAAGGCGTGACAGCCCGGCTGACGGAAATCTGTGCGGACCTGCAGAACTGCGGCCAGGCCCCGCCCTAGGCGTGGCTCAGCGTGGGGTCCTCGCTGGCGACGTCGCCGCCGTCGCGCGCTTCATGCAGGAACCGGTCGTAGGCCGGGAGCGTCAGGAAGGCCGGGAACGAGGTGCTGAGCGTTACCTCCTCGAAGATGTCCCGCGAGTCGGCGAAGCGGTCCCCTTCGAAGCGTTCCAGCCTGGCGAACTCCTCGTCCAGCATGTCTTCCACCCACTCGCGGGTGATGACATCGCCCTTGTCCGTGATGGCGCGGGAGAAGATCCACTGCCACAGCTGCGAGCGGGAGATCTCCGCGGTGGCGGCGTCCTCCATCAGGTTGTGGATGGCCACGGCGCCGTTGCCGCGCAGCCAGGACTCGATGTAGCGGATCCCGACCTCGATGTTGTTCCGGATGCCCTGCTCGGTGATGGTGCCGGTGGTGGAGGCGATGTCGAGCAAAGCGCGGTCGTCCGGGGTGACGTCCTCGCGGAGGCGGTCCAGCTGGTTCGGGCGGTCGCCGAGGACGCCGTCGAACACTTCACGGCACACCGGCACCAGGTCCGGGTGGGCCACCCAGGAGCCGTCGAAGCCGTCGCCGGCCTCCCGGGTCTTGTCGGCGCGGACCTTCTCGAAAGCCACCGCGTTGGCGTCGGCATCCTTGCGGTTGGGGACGGCTGCGGCCATGCCGCCGATCGCCATGGCGCCGCGCTTGTGGCAGGCACGGACCAGCTGTTCGGTGTAGGCGCGCATAAACGGCTGGGTCATGGTGACCTGGGCCCGGTCCGGCAGGACGAAGCGGGGTCCGCGCGTACGGAAGTTCTTGATCAGCGAGAAAATGTAGTCCCAGCGGCCGGCGTTCAGCCCGGCGGCGTGGTCCTTGAGCTCGAAGAGGATCTCTTCCATCTCGAACGCGGCGGTGATGGTCTCGATCAGCACAGTGGCGCGGATGGTGCCCTGCGGGATGCCCAGAAGGTCCTGCGCAAGGACGAAAATGTCGTTCCAGAGCCGCGCTTCGAGGTGGTTCTCGATCTTCGGCAGGTAAAAGTACGGGCCCTTGCCCTGGGCGATCAGCCGGCGGGCATTGTGGAAGAAGTACAGGCCGAAGTCGACGATTCCGCCGGCAATGGGGGTGCCGTCGATGAGCATGTGCTTTTCCGGCAGGTGCCAGCCGCGGGGGCGGACCACAATGGTGGGCAGGTCCTCGGCGGCGCGCAGCCTGTATTCCTTGCCCTCCGGGGAAGTGAAGTCGATCCGCCGTTCCAGCGCATCGGTGAGGTTGAGCTGGCCCTGGATGACGTTGCGCCACGACGGTGTGGACGAGTCCTCCATGTCGGCGAGCCACACCTTGGCGCCGGAGTTCAGTGCGTTGATGGTCATCTTTTTGTCCACCGGGCCGGTGATTTCCACCCGGCGGTCCGTCAGGCCCGGGGCCGGGGGAGCGACACGCCAGTCCGGGTCGTTGCGGACAGACTCGGTCTCGCTGAGGAAGCGCGGGTCCTGGCCCTTGCCGATCTGCTGCCGGCGGTCCCTGCGGGCCTGCAGCAGTTCCAGCCGCCGTCCCGCCGTCGCCTTGTGCAACTTGGCAACAAAGGCCAGCGCATCCGGCGTGAGAACCTCGCCCTGACGGCAAATGGGCTGCGCCGTCAACGTGATCCCGTTGATAGTGAAGTTGTCAGTGAAGCTGTTCATGGGAGTTGCTCCTTGAAAGTCCGCTGTTGCCCTATCACTTTTGGTCCCCAAGGGAGGTCAATGAGGACCAAAAGTGATAGGGCAACGGGCGGGAAAAGCTGGGGACTAGTGGAACTGGCCCTCTTCGGTGGATCCCGCGAGGGCCAGGGTGGATGCGTTCGGGTTGAGCGCGGTTGCGATGGCGTCGAAGTAGCCGGTGCCGACTTCGCGCTGGTGCTTGGTTGCGGTGTAGCCGCGGGATTCGGAGGCGAATTCCTTCTCCTGCAGCTCGACGTAGGCGCTCATGCCGTCACGGGCGTAACCGTGGGCGAGGTCGAACATCGAGTAGTTCAGGGCGTGGAAGCCGGCCAGGGTGATGAACTGGAAGGTGAAGCCCATGGCACCGAGTTCGCGCTGGAACTTCGCGATCGTGGCGTCGTCGAGGTGCTTCTTCCAGTTGAACGACGGCGAGCAGTTGTAGGAGAGCATCTGGTCCGGGAAGTCGGCCTTGACGGCTTCGGCGAACTTGCGGGCCAATTCCAGGTCCGGAGTGCCCGTCTCCATCCAGATGAGGTCGGAGTACGGGGCGTAGGCCTTGGCGCGGGCGATGCAGGGTTCGATCCCGTTGCGGACCTTGTAGAAGCCTTCCGCGGTGCGGACCGGTTGTCCGCCTTCGCGGAGGATGAATTCCTGGTCACGCTCGTCGACGTCGGAGGTAATCAGGGTGGCTGCCTCGGCGTCGGTGCGGGCGATGATGACCGACGGCGTGCCGGCGACGTCGGCTGCCAGGCGGGCGGCGTTCAGCGTGCGGACGTGCTGCTGGCTGGGGATCAGGACCTTGCCGCCGAGGTGGCCGCACTTCTTCTCCGAGGCGAGCTGGTCTTCCCAGTGCACGCCCGAGGCGCCGGCCTGGATCATGGACTTCATCAGCTCGTAGGCGTTGAGCGGGCCGCCGAAGCCGGCCTCGGCGTCGGCGACGATCGGGACCATCCAGTCCTCGACCGTCTGGATGCCCTCGGAGAACTCGATCTGGTCGGCGCGGAGCAGGGCGTTGTTGATGCGGCGGACCACAGTGGGCACTGAGTTGGCCGGGTACAGGGACTGGTCCGGGTAGGTGTGGCCGGAGTTGTTGGCATCGGCGGCGACCTGCCAGCCGGAGAGGTAAATGGCGCGGAGTCCTGCCTTGACCTGCTGCACGGCCTGGTTGCCGGTCAGGGCACCGAGGGCGTTGGTGTACGTGCCCTCCTTGTGCTCCGTAGTCAGCTGCTTCCACAGCTTCTCGGAACCGCGGCGGGCCAGGGTGTGCTCTTCGGGGACCCGACCGCGGAGGCGGACGACGTCGGCGGCCTTGTAGTCCCGGGTGGCACCTTCCCAGCGCGGGTTGGCAGCCCACTCGAGCTCCAGGGCGGCGGCCTGCTCTTCGGGCGTCTGCTGGGTGGGCTCAAATGCTGCAGTCATCTTTGTCTCCTTGGTGGGTCCGGGGCCGGCCCTTCTGCTTCCTCGCAGAGGGGGCTGGCTGGTTCGGGGCTTTCCGTAAGACCTACTTTTCTTTACTTTCAAGGGTCTTTCTAGACCAAAACAGTGGAAAGAAATGCACTTCTTCGCGTATCCTCAAGAAATGCACCCCGCCAGCTGGAACCGACCCGCATCGTCAGCCGCCTCGCCCGCCGTCCCGGAGGTGGACGTCATCAGCATGGGCCGCCGGGTCCGACACCTCCGCAAGGCCGCCGGGCTCACCCTGGATGACCTGAGCGCGACGGTGGGAACGGCACCCAGCCAGCTGAGCCTGATCGAAAACGGCAAACGCGAGCCCAAACTGGGCCTACTCCAGCAGCTGGCCGCAGCCCTCGGCGTCAGCATCGACGAACTGCTCGGCGCGGAACCGCCCAACCGCCGCGCGGCCCTGGAAATCGAGCTGGAACGCTACCAGCGCAGCCCGATCTACGAGTCCCTCAAACTGCCCACAATCCGCATCAGCTCGCGGCTGCCAATGGACGTGCTCGAGTCCATGGTGGGCCTGCAGCACGAGCTGGAGCGCCGGCTCAACGAGCAGATCGCGACGCCGGAAGAGGCCCGCCGCGCGAACGGCGAACTTCGTGCCATGATGCGCGAGCGGAACAACTACTTCCCCGAGTACGAGGCCGAGGCCCAGAAGGTTTTAGCCTCGGTGGGGCACACGAGCGGCCCGCTGTCGCATCACGTCATCGCGGACATCGCCGGGCACCTCGGCTTCAGCCTGCACCACGTGGGTGACCTGCCGCATTCCACCCGGTCTGTGACCGACCTGAAGAACCGCCGGATTTATCTGACGCAGAACGCCCGGAGCGACCACGACCCGCGTTCGGTGCTGCTGCAGGCGCTGGGCCACTACGTCCTGGGCCACCAGACCCCCCACAACTACGGTGACTTCCTGATGCAGCGCGTGGCCACCAACTATTTTGCGGCCGCGCTCCTGCTGCCGGAACAGGCCACCGTGGAGTTCCTGCAGAAGGCCAAGCAGGCCCGGGAAATCGCGGTCGAGGACATCCGGGACGCCTTCGCCGTGTCCTACGAGACGGCGGCGCACCGCTTCACCAACCTCGCCACCCAGCACCTGGACCTCCGCACGCATTTCCAGAAGACGCACAAAAGCGGCATCATCTACAAGGCCTACGAGAACGACGGCGTGACATTCCCGCAGGACCATACCGGCGCCATCGAGGGCCAGCCGTCCTGCAAGAACTGGACGTCCCGTGTGGTGTTCGACGTGCCGGACAAGTTCAGCGCCTACAACCAGTACACCGACACCCCGGCGGGGACCTACTGGTGCACGGCCCGGACGGAGCGCTCCGCCAATGGCGAGTTCTCGCTCTCCGTGGGCGTCCCGTATGCGCAGGTCAAGTGGTTCCGCGGCCGCGACACCACGGAGCGGTCAAAATCGACCTGCCCGGACGAAAGCTGCTGCCGGCGCCCGCCGGCGGCCCTGACCTCGGAGTGGGCCGGCAACGCCTGGCCCTCGGCCCGGGCGCATTCGCACCTGCTCGCCGCCATGCCGCCCGGAGCCTTCCCCGGCGTGGACGAGACCGAGGTCTACTCGTTCCTGCAGGCGCATTCCGGTAGCTGACGCTCTCCTTCCCCATTAACCCGCCAGCGCTTCCCCAGACCCTGCCCGTTTCTGCCGGGTGCTCCCGCGGATCAGGTGAGGCAGCATCCGGTGATCCGGTGCGGAAGCTGAGGGAGCGTTGAGGGGCGTGCCCGGCAGCGGCGTTCGCGGCCCGGCGTCCTACGAAAGCGGCATCAAATCGTGACCTCTGCCCGGTCGCGCTTTCTCGGACTCGCTGGTTGACTGGCGCTAGGCGGATCCCCGCCGTTGGACTCTCACCGTTGTGCGGGCCTTGGGGGCGCGATGAAACAGAAGTCATCAGCGATGCTCGTTGCCGTGGCGGCGGCCGTCTTGCTGTCATTGACAGCCTGCTCGGCGTCGCCGCCGGCTCTGTTGATGGCCGACGGCGTCGAGCGGGTTTCGGTGCAACTCTCCGGCTATCCGGCCGAGCTGGCCCTGCTCCGGGCGTCAGCACGGAAGCTAGGCGACGCGCTCCTGGCCGACGCCGGGGACGCCGGAAGCGGAAACGTGATTGCGTCCCCGGGCAGTCTGCTCATTGCCCTGGCTATGCTCCGGGCGGGTGCGTCCGGGGAAACGGCAGCCGAGATGGATATCATCCTGGGCCTCCCTGCAGAAAATCGTGATGAAGCCCTAAACGCGCTGCTCACATCTCTGGAAGCGTTCGACGGCGACCCCGGCTCGGTGGACGAAAACCACCCTCCGCAGAGGCCGGTCCTGCACACCGCAAACGGCCTGTTTGTGGACAAGGGTGTGCCCACAGGCGCCGGCTATCTGCAGTCGCTCGCCCGGTTTTACGGGACGGGCGTGTACCCCGTGGACTTCCAGGATGAGGCCACCACTAAGCCTGCGATCGACGTCTGGGTGAGCAAGAACACCGGTGGACGGATCAAGAAGGCGCCCGCTGAGTACAGCCGCGACAACACCTTCAGCGTCCTCAACGCGGTGTACTTCGCCTCGGCCTGGAAGGTTCCCTTCGACGCGGCCGACACCGCCGAGCTGCCTTTTAGGCTGGTGGACGGTCAGCAGGTCTCCGTCCCCACCATGGCGAGCGTTCAGGACATTTCCTCCGCCCGCGGTCCCGGCTGGCAGGCCGTGGACCTGCCCTATGCCGAGGGCTTTGTGATGCGGATCTTGCTGCCGGATCTCGGGGACCCAGGGCTCGGAGCGCAGGGCCGCGCCGACGCGGGCCGGGTCCTTGAAGCGGCCACTCCGGCGCCGGTGCTGATCTACCTGCCCAAGTGGGGCCAGACGAGTACCTTCGAGCTGCGCAAGATCTTCGCCGCCCTGGGGTTGCAAAAAATGCTCCAAACGGAGACCGACTTCGACTCCATCCAGCGCCGCCTCACACTCCGACAGGCCGGACAGTCCGTCAACGTCACGGTGGCCGAAAAGGGCACGGTTGCCGCAGCGGTGACCCAGATCAACGCGGAGGCCGTGAGCGGTGTGGCCCCGAGCAACGTGATCCGCTTCGACCGGCCGTTCCAGTACGAGATCATCCACATCGAGACCGGGCTGCCTCTATTCATGGGCAGGGTGTCCGACCCCCGTCCGTCCTGACCTGAGCCGGCCCGCGGCCCGGTCTGCCCCGTTTCGACGGTTCCGTGCGGGTTCGACGTCGGGATGCGTCGTGTGCGCTGGGAACCGTCGAAACGGCCGCGGTTAGCGCGGTCCGCCCTGCCAAAGCGCGTCGAACGGTGCTCCCGAGGCCACCCTGTTGCGGATTCCCGCCGCGACAAACACCTTCGCCGTCCGGGCCGCCTCCAGCGGCGTCGCGCCCTTGGCCAGCTCCGCCGTCACCGCGGCGGCCAGCGAGCAGCCCGCGCCGGAGACCGAAACCTCGCCCACCTTCGGGGCGGACAGAACTTCCAGCGTCTCGCCGTCGTAGTAGACGTCGACGGCGTCGGGCCCGGACAGGTGCACGCCGCCCTTGGCCAGCACGGCGGCGCCGCTGAGCTCGTGGATGCGGATGGCGGCGGCCTTGAGAGACTCCAGATCGGTGATCGGGAGGCCGGAAAGTGACTCGGCCTCGAAATGGTTCGGCGTGACGAAGGTCGCCAGCGGCAGGATCTGCGCCTTGAGCGCCTGGTCAGTGTCTAGGGCGTGGCCCGGCTCCTGACCCTTGCAGATCAGCACCGGGTCCAGCACAACGTTGGCAAACACGGAGCCGGCCAGTGCCGATGCCACGGTGGAGATCGTCGCCGGGCTGCCCAGCATGCCGATCTTCACAGTGTCCAGCACGGACGGTGCGCCGGACGCGGAACCGTAAGCCGCCGTCGTCGCCTCCAGCTGGTCCGCGATGACCTGCTGATCGATAGGGACAAAGCGGTGGTTCCAGTTGTTCTTCGGGTCGAAGGAGACGATGCACGTCAGGTTCGCGATGCCGAAGACGCCCAGTTCCTGGAAAGTTTTCAGATCGGCCTGTGCGCCAGCGCCGCCGGTCGCCTCGGAGCCCGCGATGGTCAGGGCGACGGCGGGAGTGGTGCCGGCAGGCGAGTCGGTACCAGCCAGGGCAGCGGAGCCAGACGCGATGGAAGTCATGAGTCCATCCTGCCACCTTCCGGAAACCGTCCGCATTGTGCTTATGACCAATATGACCAAAACCGGACTGTGCCGGATCGCCGCGAATAAGGTGGCGGACGGTGTTGCTTTCTTGCGGCGCCGGATCCAGGAAGGTTCATTGATGAGCACCCAACTGTCCGAATCGGCGCAGACGCGCAGGGCCGTGAAAAATATCCTCAAAGGCTCCGCCGGCAACCTTGTGGAGTGGTACGACCTCTACGTTTACACGGTCTTCGCGGCATATTTTCAGTCACACTTCTTCAACTCCAAGGATGAGCTCCAGGCCGGCCTCGAGGCGATGGCCGTCTTCTCGACGTCGTTCCTGATGCGCCCGGTGGGCGCCTGGTTCTTCGGCCGCTACGCCGACCGCAAGGGACGCAAAGCCGCGCTGACCCTGAGCGTGACGATGATGTCCGCCGGTTCCTTTGCCATCGCCATTCTGCCGACGACGCAGCAGATCGGCGTCTGGGCGCTGATCCTGCTGATCGTTGTGCGGCTGATCCAGGGCTTCTCCGTGGGCGGCGAATACGGCACCAGCGCCACCTACATGTCCGAGGCTGCCACCTCCCGGCGCCGCGGCTTCTTCTCCAGCTTCCAGTACGTCACGCTGATCGGCGGCCAGATGCTGGCCCTGCTGGTCCTCGTCATCCTGCAGAACACCATGGACAAGTCCGCCCTCACCGAATGGGGCTGGCGCATCCCGTTCGCGATCGGCGGCGTGGCCGCGCTTGTGGTCCTGTGGCTGCGGCGTTCGATGGAAGAGACCGTCTCGGCCGAGCAGGTCGAGGCCGCCAAGGCACCGGTCACCGCCGGCGCTACGCAGCCGGGCACCATGAAGCTGCTGTTCACCAGGCACTTCGAGGCCCTGTTGATCTGCATCGGCGTGACCCTCGGCGGCACGGTTGCTTTCTACACGTACACCAACTTCATCCTGAAGTTCATGAACGATACGTCCGGCATCGCCAAGACCGAGACCTCCGTAATCAACTTCTGGGCTCTCTTCATCTTCATGCTGCTCCAGCCGGTCTACGGCATCATCTCGGACAAGGTGGGCCGTAAGCCGCTGCTGCTCTGGTTCGGCATCACCGGCGTTCTGTTCACCTGGCCGCTGCTCTCCACCCTGTCCAACACCAAGGACCCGTTCACCGCATTCCTCCTCATGATGGGCGGACTGCTGATCGTGGGCGGCTACACCTCGATCAACGCCCTCGTGAAAGCCGAACTCTTCCCGGCCTCCATCCGTGCGCTTGGCGTTGGATTGGGCTACGCGATCGCCAACTCGCTCTTCGGCGGCACGGTTCCGCTGATCGGCGCCGCGCTCCAGAAGGCCGGTCAGGTGGATCTGTTCTTCACCTATGTCACTGTGGCCATCGGCCTCTCGCTGCTGGTCTACATCTTCGCCCTGAAGAACAAGTTGCCCACGCACCTGGACCACGAACAGGGCCACGCCTGGGCGCCTGCTGCTGTGGACGGGGACATGACCGCGGACGGCACCGGTGCCACCCTCGGTACAGGCGCCGGACGCAAGGACGACGACAAGGACCTCATCGACGCCTCGCGCCACTAGCCTTCCAGCGCGGTGGGCCCGCCGTTTCGACGGTTCCCTGCGGGGTAGGCCCGCCATTTCGACGGTTCCCTGCGGGCAAGACGCTGCACAGCGTCGAATCGGCACGGAACCGTCGAAATGGCGGTAAGCGTCCGACGGCGGGCGGCCGGCTACGGGACTTCGGTTCCGGGAGCTGGCTGCCCGGCGTCGTCCTCGGAACCTGGGCCGGAGCCAGAGCCGGACCCGCCAACGGTGTCGTAGACGCGGACAAAGGTCCAGGCGCTGAAGCGGCCGAGGGCGGAGGAGATACCCAGGCCTGCCGCGGCCAGGATCGACGGCGGGTCCGCGAAAGCCCCAAACGGGAGCCCGATTGCCAAGCCGAGGGCACCGAAAGCGGCGACGTGCAGCCATTGGTTGCGGACCGGCCGCAGCAGCAGGCCGAGCGGCATGCCCAGTCCCCAACCGATAAACATGGCCGGAGCCAGGCCTAAGAAGAGGGCAACGGCGGTAAAAAAGACGCTGTCTATTCCAGCACCCAGGAACAAGGCATTGCCGCCGAACAGCAGGCTGAACGTCAGGTGGGCCACCAGGATGCCGATCCATACGGCGGTGGTACCCATCACCACGCGGTTGCGCCGGTGACCGGTCTTCTCCACGCTCTTGGTGTGCAACAATTTTCCCCCCGCGCCGATGGTTTGCTCCGCCTTAGCACCCCCGAGCCGATGGTGTGCTCCGCCTGTGCACGGCCGGCGGCGCCGGGCTCCCGCCCGCCGGATGAGAGAATGGAAGGCGGTTCCGACATCCAACTCTCCGGGGCCGTCCAGTGCTAATACAGCCAGCTTCCTGCGTCGTCCTGCACGAGGACCGGGCATCAGGCGAACCACTACGAATGGAATACCCATGACTTCCGCCAAAACTTTCCCGGCCGCGGCGCCGCCGAAGTTTGCATCGATCGGGTCCCCTTACTTCGGCATCATGCTGGCCTTCATGGCCGTGGTGCTGATCTTATCGAACATCGGGGCGTCCAAGGGCGTCGCGATCGGCCCGGTCATCACCGACGGCGGCTTCTTCCTCTTCCCTCTGGCCTACATCGTGGGCGACGTTATCAGCGAGGTTTACGGGTTCAAGGTGGCGCGCAAAGCCATTGTCACGGCGTTCGCGCTGTCCGTCTTTGCTTCCCTCTGCTACTGGATCATCATCGCCCTGCCCGGTCTTGGCGACGAGTTCGGAGCCTCTAAGCAGGCCTCCCTGGAAGGTGCGCTGGGACCGGTTCCGCAGATCGTCCTCGCCTCGCTGCTGGCGTTCCTGGCCGGCCAGACCATCAACGCCTTGATCCTGGTGAAGATGAAAGCGCGCACGGGAGAGAAGTCGCTTTGGGCGCGCATCATGGGATCCTCCGTGGCCGGCGAATTCGTTGACACTATAATCTTCTGCAGCATCGCCGCGCCCGTGATCGGCATTACCGACGCCGGCACCTTTGTGAACTACGTACTCGTGGGCTTCGTCTACAAGACCCTGGTGGAGTTCCTCTTCGTCCCCGTGACCGCAGCCTCGATCGGCTGGATCAAGAAGCGCGAACCGAGTTACGGCGCGTAGACCTGCTTACTCCGCCGCCGTTCAGACGGTCCGGTGCCCAATCGACGCTACGAATCGTCTAGCAGGCACGGGACCGTCGAAGTGGCGCGTTGTCAGCCGCCGCGCCGCGGTTCAAGGCCCGCAGAATCCGGTACTTGAACTCCACCTCGTTGAACAGGTCCTTCCACTCGATCCGGAGGAACGTCCAGCCCTGTTCCATAAGTGCCTTCTCGCGGCGCCGCTCGGCGAACAAAACCTCGCCCGTGGGCTGGTAGTCGAAGTACTTGGTCTTGCCGTCGAACTCCAGTCCAACCTTTCGCTTCGGCCAGGCGAAGTCCAACCGGTGCTCCCCGAGCGGAGTCCGGACCACGTATTGCAGCTTGGGCGATTCGATCTTGAGCCTGTGCAGCAGTTCCCGTGTCAGGCTTTCTCCGGCCGATTCGGAACGAGGGTCGGCAAGTTCGAGGGCGCTCCGCAGCGCGACCACTCCGTTACGGCCCGCGAGGTTGGAGCAGTGGTCCCGGATGAGGCCCAGATCCGCGCCCATCCGGGCGGCGTGATCCATGAGGATGACGGACTGGGGCACGGTGAACATCAGGCAGCAATCCACGACTGTGCGTTCCAGTGAGGTGCACGGAAGCCCGTCCACAAAGCACACCTCGCGGCTGCCCAAGGACCGGGTGTGGGCCACGACTTCACGCCCGTGCGAAATCCCTGAAGGGCAGCCTTCCTGGGTCAGGTGCACCCGGCCGTCGACTTTCCAGAGTTGGAGGCCATACAGGGTGGCACCCGAGACATGGCTGTAGGCAAAGCCTCCCGCCGACGTCGTGAGCGTTCCGAGCGAATGGGCGGAGATCAGCTGCCGACGGCGGGCGGCAGCGTTCAGGCCCCGCCACCACTCGCCGCGGGCGTAGCAGCCGCGGCGCAGCCTGACCAGCGCTGCGCCGTGCACCAATCCTGCAATGGCCCGGGAGTTGACCCCGGACGCCAGGAGCTGATCCGTGCGCCAGAGACCCGCGGACACGGGGAGTTCAGGAGTCATAGGACCAGCTTCAACCGCTCAGCCTTCACCGCCCAGAGTCCCAGGCGGTTATGTGGACAACGCCGATTCGACGGTTCCGTGCCGGCTAGACGCTACAAGACGTCGAGTGCGCAGGGAACCGTCGAAATGGCGGGGGAGTAGTACTGCGCCAGGGTCTCGGCCTTGAACTCGAAGAAGTTGCCCGCCTCAATGGCCAGCCGGGCGTCGTCGACCATCTTCACGACGAAGCGCTCGTTGTGGATCGAGATCAGCGTGGCCGAGACCATCTCCTTGGCCTTGAACAGGTGGTGGATGTAGGCCCGGGAGTAGTTCAGGCAGGCGTAGCAGTCGCAGCCTTCCTGCAGCGGGCCGAAGTCGCGCTTGTACCTGGCGCCGGAGAGGTTGTACCGGCCGGTGGGGTGGTAGAACGCGGAGTTGCGGGCCACCCGGGTGGGGGACACGCAGTCGAAGGTGTCCGCGCCGTTCTCGATCGCGGTGAAGATGTCGTCCGGTTCGGAGATGCCCAGGAGGTGCCGCGGCTTGTCCTCCGGCAGTTCCTCGTTGCACCAGCGCACGATCGTGCCCAGGTTCTCCTTCTCTAGCGCCCCGCCGATCCCGAAGCCGTCGAAGTTCAGGGCGCCAAGATCCCGGCAGGCCTTGCGGCGCAGGTCCTCGTACTGGGCGCCCTGGATGACCCCGAACAGCGCCTGGTACGGCTTGCCCGCACGCTCACCGGTGAGCCGGACGTGCTCGGTGACGCAGCGTTCGGCCCAGCGCCGCGTGCGCTCCAGCGACTCCTCCTGGTAGCCGCGGGAGTTCTGCAGCGTGGTCAGCTCGTCGAAGGCGAACATGATGTCCGCGCCGATCCGGTGCTGGACGTTCATGGAGATCTCGGGGCTGAAGCGGTGCCGGTCGCCGTTGAGGTGGCTCTTGAACCACACGCCGTCCTCGTCCACGTGGGCCAGCCGCTCCTTGCCCGGGGCCACAGCGTCATCTGGCCCCGAACGGTCCACCGACTTCATGTCGATGACCTTCTTGAATCCCGAGCCCAGGCTCATCACCTGGAACCCGCCGGAGTCCGTGAAAGTAGGCCCCGGCCAGTTCATAAAGGCGCCCAGCCCGCCGGCCTCGTCCAGGATGTCCGCGCCCGGCTGCAGGTACAGGTGGTAGGCGTTGGCCAGTACGGCCTGCGCGCCCAGCTCGGCAATGGATTCCGGCAGTACGGACTTGACCGTGGCCTTGGTGCCGACGGCGATGAACGCGGGCGTCCGGATCTCGCCGTGCGGGGTGGTGATGGTGCCGGTGCGGCCCAGGAACTCCCCGCCGTTTTCAGCCAGCTGAGCGGCCGACGGCGGGCACGTTTCGCTCAGGCGTTTGCCCACGCGGAAGGAGAATTCGGACTGCCGGGCCGGCTGGAGCGGCGGCACGGGTGACTCAAGATTCGCTGGCACCGTTCAAGTGTGCCAGCTAACGGCAGACAACCCTTAGTGCAGCGGATCCGATGTGGGGTAGTTCTCAGTCCGCCACTTGTCCCAGTAACTGCGGACGGCCTCCAGCCGGTGCGCCCCGAGATCGAACGTTGAGACGATGACGAGGGAGCCGCCGTCGGGCCGGACATCCGGGATGGCCGGCTGATCCGCCACGATGACGAGGCCCTCGCCGTGCTCCGCGTAGTGGTGGACAGTGAGCCCCACCTGGTGGTTGCTGCGGAACCACACCTTGCCGGCGGCCTCCTCGCCGGTGGCCAGGGTCAGCGCGTAGGGCTCGCCGGGGGCAGGGACATCGCCGAGCCCCAGCTTCTCGATGGCGGATCCGCCGGTCCCGGGCACGGCGAAGAAGAACGTCCGGCGGCTGCCGTGCGGATGCCGTTCGAGGGCGAAGCGGAGCTGCTGGAGGAAGGTCAGCCAGCCCTGGGTGATGTCCTCGTCCCAGGCGGCCCACTCGGAATTGTGGTCCACCGCGGCCCGGGTGACGCTGACTTCAGTGCCGGTGGGCACCGGTTTCAGGGTGAAGACGTCACCGCCGTCGACCACCAGGGACGTGTGGTCCGCGCCTTCGACCACGTTGGGGCTGAAATAGATCTCATTGATCTCCGCGGCCTGGTCGTCGGCTTCCCAGCCGTGCCACTGTGCCACTTTGGCGGGTTCGCGCAGCATGGTCCAAACCTGCTGCGCGTCGGAGTTGATCACAACGCTCAGATTGTTCGTCATGGGGTGAATCTACAACGCCCGGCCGCGACGGGGTAGGGCCAAACGCCTGTCAGGAACGGACAGACTCGAGTTCGTTGCCGATCCGGCGTTCCAACTCGGGCGCTCCGATGGTTTCCGAGCCGCCATGGGCGCGCAGGAACAGCAGCGATTCGAGCCGCAGCAGCCGCCATTCGCGTTCCGCATCCGGATTCGAGTTGTCGATCGAGCGGAAGATTTCCTTGTCATACAGGTTCGGCTCGTTGAGCGAACGCTGGCGGATTTTGGCATTGATCCGGGCCTTGAACGGGTCGGCTTCCATCGCGTCGGGCGCGCGGAGGAATTTGTCGTAGGCTGCGGCCCGCTGCTCCTGACCCAGCCGGCGGCAGATATAGCTGGACAGGGCCAGGGACGCCTCAACCGATGCCCAGCGCCCGCGGTTACCGTCAAAGGGCAGGACGTTGAGCAGGTCCGCGACGGCGAGGGCGCTCTCGGCGTCCTTGAGGATGATGAACAGCTCGTGGGCGAGGTCGCTGAGATCCTTGAGGCAGCTGCCGGACTTGGTGTTGATGCCCTTGGCCAGCCGCTCGCTCAGCAGCTGCACACCGATCGATTCCGGGTGCGCCTCAGCCACGGCTTCCACCACGGATTCGGGGGTGCCCTCAAGGGCAGGGATGAGTGCCAGATCTTCCTCGCTGGGGCCGCTCACCACCGGCGGTGCGGGCGGAAGCGGAGGGACGACGACGGCGGCAGGCGCCGCGGCGCCGCCGGCCGCGCTGCCGTCCCGCTGGCTGCCGTCCCCCTGGGGCAGGTGCTCGCCGGCCGGCGGCGGCGAGCCGGTACCGGCGGAGGTGTCCGGAGCGGCGTCAGGAGCGGTGTCCGGAGCAGCGCCCGGGGCCGTGTCCGCGGCGCGGGGGTCCGGGTCCGGCTCAACCGCGGCGATCCGCACTACGGAGCCGGCCGCGATGCGCAGCACGCCGCCGCCGGTGAGGGTCGCCAGCACCATGGCCGGGGTGCCGAAATCGTCGGCTTCGACGTCGATGCGCTGGATCTCAGCCGAGCGGTCGCCGTCGGGCAGGAGTAAACGGTCGCCGCCCTGCAGAGCTCCAGCCTGCTGCTCGCTGTAGTTCCGGGAGGCTGGGGGGTGGGGCATCTGGAGTCCTTCGGTTCTCTTGCGGTCCGCACACCAGTCTACAAAGGCGGACGCGTGAAGTCGGGGACGCAGGGGAAGCATGGAGCGTTCCGGTTCCCGATCCGGCCGGTTGGGCGGCGCTCAGTTCCCGACGCCGGCGAAGGCCAGTGCCTGGCGGATGAGGGCCCCGCGGCCGCCGCTGAATTCCAGCTGGACGTCAGAGCTCATGACTTCCTGCGGGGTCATCCAGGTCAGTTCCAGGGCGTCCTGCCGGGGCGAGCATTCGCCGGTGACCGGGATGACGTAGGCAAGCGCCACGGCGTGCTGGCGGTCATCGGTGAAACCCGTGTGGGACGGGGACGGGAAATACTCGGCCACCGTGAACGGCACCGGGCTGATGGGCAGCTGCGGGAACGCCAGCGGGCCGAGGTCTTTCTCCAGATGGCGCAGCAGGGCAGCGCGGATGGTCTCGCGGTAGAGCACCCGGCCGGAGACCAGGGACCGGACCATGGCGCCGTCCTCATCGGCCTGCAGCAGGGTGCCGACCTCGTTCACAAACCCGAGCGGATCCAGCCGGACCGGCACGGCCTCGACATAGACCATGGGCAGCCGGCCGCGTGCCTCGAACAAGTCGTCGTCGGAGAGCCAGCCGGGATTCGGGTCAGGAGTGCGAACGTTCATGGTTAAGTTCTACCCCATCCCCGACCGAACCCGGCGCCCTCCGTGGGATGTCAGCTCAAAGCGGATGCCATAGTGCCGAGACCCCAGCCGTGTCAGGAACCGAGCGGAGCCGGCTGCGAAATCCAGAGGGTGGGCGGCACATGTGAACCCGGAGCGGCGCTGCCGGCGGCAGCGTCCGGGTTGGCCACATGCAGCGAATGTCCGTACGCCGCTTCCGTCATGCTGACCTGGTGCCCCGCGGAGGTGAGCCGGTCCCGCAAGGCGCCCAGGTCGCCGTCGTACTCGAAACCCAGGCCGGCCCGCGCCGGGCCGGAACCGGTGCGCACCATCAGCACGCCGCCATTCTTGGCGGTGAAGTCAGCCGTCTCATCGTTGTCCGCGACGGGACGGAACCGGGCGCCGATGCTCCGCAGGGTCTGAGCGGCGGCGGCAGCATCCGGCGTGAACCAGACTTCGACGACGGCGAGCGCCGGATCGGCGTCCCCGCCCCTGGCGCCGTGGGCTGCACGATCGGCCAGGAAGCTGAAGCAGTCCCTGCCGGTGACGCGGCACGAATCGCCGTGATCCGCGTCGATGAGCTCGGCCGGGGCGTTCCCCGATTCCGCCCCCGCAAGATTGGTGCGGCGGGCGAATTCCTCCAGATCGCCCACCTCCACCCCGAAGTTCGTGGTGCCGTCCTCCCCGGCACCGGCCGTGGCATGGTGGAGCGCCAGCCGGCCCGAGCCGGCGTCGAACTCCAGCCAGCCGCCGTCGTCGAGGGTCTTGATCAGGCCCAGGGCGGCGAGGAGCCGCTCCCACTGGTCCAGGCGGGAGGTGTGGTGGATCGGGCGGACACGCAGCATCGCTACTCCCTGGCTGAAACGGGTTGGGGTTCCTAAAGATATGGTGCCATCACGACGCCGAATCCGGTCACTGCGGGAGAAGATGAAGCATGGCTGCTGACCTTGAGGAACTGCTGGTGAAGGACGCGGCCGGGTGGCGCGCATGGCTTGAGGCGTATCACGCGGACAGCCCCGGTGTCTGGCTCGTGCTGCACAAGAAGGGCGGCGCGGTGACCGAACTGGACTACGAGGCCGCCGTGCAGGAGTCGCTCTGCTTCGGCTGGATTGATGGCCAGGCCCGGCGTCGGGACGAGGGAAGCTTCTTCCAGCGCATGACCCGCCGGGGCCCCAGGAGCGTATGGTCGGTCCGGAACGTGGACCGGATCGGACGCCTCGCAGCCGCGGGCAGGATGGCGCCGGCTGGAACTGCCGCCGTCGACGCAGCCAAGGCCGACGGGCGGTGGGAAGCTGCCTATGCCGGGCCGGCGACGGCGGTGGTCCCGGCGGATCTCGCCGCCGCGATCGCGGCCGAACCGCGGGCCCGGGAGATGTTCGAGGTCCTGACCTCGGTGAACCGGTTCGCCCTGATCTACCGGACCAACGGGGTCAAGCAGGCCTCCACCCGGGAGAAGAAAATCGCCGGATTTGTGGCCATGCTGGCCCGCTACGAAACCCCGTTCCCGCAGACCAGGCGGCCGCCGTCCCCCTGACCTTTCAGTCCTGCGGCAGGTCCTCCATCGGGAAGGCGACAGCCTCGCCCACCACGCGCAGGCACAGCTCGGTGCCGGGGCGGGCGATGGAGGCATTCCAATGCCGGATCGTGATGATTTCGCCGCCGCCGGGGTAGCGATGGTCGGTCACGGCTCCCCCGGCAAGGACCGGCGGCACGGCGAGTTTGAGCCGGACGGTGGTTTCCGGCCCGAAGTAGTCGGTGTCCACCACCACGCCGCGGATGGGGCCGTCCTCGGCGATGCGGATCTGCTCGGGGCGCAGCATGAGCTGGACCCGGCCCTGCGCCGGAGGCCGGCGCACGGGGATTCCGCCGAGCGAACAGGTGGCGAGGGAGCCTTCCATCCACGCGTCGAGGATGACGGCGTCGCCCAGGAATTCCGCGGTGGCACGGTCCGCCGGGCGGGTGTAGACGATAAACGGGTTGCCGATCTGCGCCAGCCTGCCGCCGCGCATCACCGCCACCTGGTCCGCGAAGGACAACGCCTCGCCCTGGTCGTGGGTGACCAGGATAGTGGTCACGCCGGCGTCCTTGAGTACCTTGCCGACGGTGCGCCGGGTAGCTACCCGCAGGCCCGCATCCAGGGCCGAGAACGGTTCATCCAGCAGGATGAGCTCCGGCTCGCGGGCCAGGGCGCGGGCCAGGGCGACGCGCTGCTGCTGCCCGCCGGAGAGCTGGTGCGGGCGTCGTTTGGCCATGGCCGGGTCCAGCGAGACCATCTCCAGCAGCTCGCCCACCCGGACCTTGACGGCGCGGTGTCCGCCGGCGAGCTTGCCGGAGTCGAGCCCGAAGGAAATGTTTTCCCCGACGCTCAGATGCGGGAACAGGGCGCCGTCCTGCGCCACGTAGCCGACGTGGCGCTTGTGGGCGGGCACCCAGACGCCGCCGCCGGCTACCTTGCTGCCATTGAGTGAGATGCTGCCGGTGCCGGGGTGCTCAAAGCCGGCAATCAGTCGCAGCAGCGTCGTCTTGCCGGACCCGGAAGGGCCCACGATCGCCGTCGTCCCGCCCCTGGCCACCGATAGGTTGACGCCCTTGAGGACGGCCTGGGGGCCGAAGTCCTTGGTGACCGCGTCGATCTGGAGGTGGTTGTTGGTGCTGGTGGCAACCGAGGCCGCGATCCGCGGTTCCGGAAGCCGGGATGGGCTGTAGTCGGTCACTGTCCCGCCGCTTTCTTGGACTGCTGGAAGAGGAGATAGGTCATCGGCGCCGAGATCAGGATCATCAGCAGCGCATAGGGGGCGGCGCCCGCGTAATCGATTTCGCTGCTCTTGCTCCAGAACTCGGTGGCGAGCGTGCGTGTTCCGTTGGGCGAGAGCAGCAGAGTAGCGGTGAGCTCGTTGACGATCGCGAGGAACACCAGCGCGGCTCCGCCGGCGGCGGCCGGCGCCGTCAGGCGCAGCGTGACGCGGAGGAAGGACAGAAGCGGAGGTTTGCCGAGCGACTGTGCAGCCTCATCGAGTTCTTTGGGCGCCTGGGCCAGGCCGGAACGGATGTTGACCAGGGCGCGCGGCAGGAACAGCAGCACATAGGCGGCGACCAGGACCACCGACGTCTGGTAAAGACCCGGCGCCACGCGGATGCTGACCGTCACGAAGGCCAGGCCCACCACAATCCCGGGCATGGAGCTCGTGACGTAGTTGGAGAGTTCCAGGGCCTTGCTGAACCAGCTGGGGTGCCGCACGGCCAGATAGGCCATCGGGAACGCCACGACAGTGGTGGCGAGGGCGCCGGAGAGGCCGTAGGCGAGGGTCTGCAGCAGCGCCGGAAGAAACTCGTCCGCGGACCAGATACCGGGGCCACCGGCGAAGATCCAGCGCAGCACGAACGTCAGCGGCAGGCCGAAAGCCAGGGCCGTCAGGGCGATCAGGGACAGCTGCGCGGGGACCCGGTAGGCGTGCAGCGGCAGTCGCAGGGCGCGGGCCTGGGCGCCGGAGCCCACCCTCGCATACCGGGCACTGCCACGGCCGCGGACTTCCAGCAGCAGCAGGATGAGGCAGAAGAAGACGAGCACACTGGCCAGCATGTTCCCGGCGGTGCCGTTGAAGGTGGACTGGTACTGCACCATGATCGCGGTGGTGAAGGTGTCGAAGCGGATCATCGCGAAGGCGCCATACTCGGCCAGAAGGTGGAGGGCCACCAGCAGCGCGCCTCCCGTCATCGCGATCCGGAGCTGCGGCAACACCACGCGGAAAAAGGCCCGCCAGGCGCCAAGGCCCAGGGATGCGGCAGACTGCTCGATCGCCGGATCCAGCCGGCTGAGCGTCGCGGCGGCGGGGATGTACACGAGCGGGAAGTAGGAGAGCGTGGCGATCAGGACGCCGGACCAGAGCCCGCCGAGCGAGGGCACCGCGGAGACCCAGGCGTAGCTGTTGACGAACGCGGGGATCGCCAGCGGGGCGGCGAGCAGTACGGCCCACCACTTGTGTCCCTTGAGATTGGTGCGTTCCACCAGCCAGGCGCCGCCCACGCCCAGGACCAGGCACAGCGGCACGGTGATCACCATCAGCAGCACCGTGTTCAGCAGGAGCTCGCCCACCCGCTCCCGGAAGATCAGGGCGACGGCGGTGTCCCAGCCGGTGGCTGTCGTCATGACGATGACGTAGCCAAGGGGGATCAGCGAGAACAGGGCGATCAGGACCGCAAGGACCGCTACAAGAGAAACGCCGAAAGGCGGGCGGGGGCTCGTGCCCCGGCCCGCCGTCGTCGTGTCCCCGGACTTGCCGGGGGCCAGCGTGGTCCGCACTTCGCTTAGAGCAGTCCTGCCTTGGTCATCAGCTCGGTGACCTTTGCGGAGTTGAGCTTGGCCGGGTCCACGGTGGGGGCCTGCAGCTCCTTCACCGGCACCAGCTTGTCATTGGCCGGAACGCCGGAGGCCACCGGGTACTCGAAGGAGGTGCCCTTCTGCAGGACTTCCTGGCCCTTCTTGCCGGTGATGTACTTCAGGAAAGCCTGTGCCGCGGCGGCGTTTTTAGCGGACTTCAGCACGCCACCGCCGGAGATGGACACAAACGCGCCCGGATCCTGGTTCTTGAAGTAGTACGGGGCGACGTTCTTGGAGTTCTCGCCGGTCTTGGCCTGATCGCCGTAGTAGTAGTAGTGGTAGATCAGGGCGGCGTCGACCTCGCCGGCGTTGACCGCCTTCATGGCCGTGCTGTTGCCTTTGTAGGCTTTGGAGTTTTCCTTCATGCCCTTGAGCCAGTCTTCGGCTGCCGCTTCGCCCTTGAGCTCCAGCAGGGCGGAGACGATCGCCTGGAAGTCGGCGCCGGACGGCGAGGCCGCCCACTTGCCCTTCCACTCGGGCTTGGCCAGATCCAGCATGGACTTGGGCAGCTGGCCCTCGCTCAGCTTGGCCTTGTCGTACATCAGCACGGTGGAGCGGGCCGCAATGCCGGTCCATTTGTTCGTGGAGGGGCGGAACTCGGCGGGGACCTGGTCAACGGTGGCCTTGTCCACATCCGAGAAGAGGCCCGCGTTCTCCACCTGGGCCATGGCGGGGGAGTTTTCGGTGAGGAAGACGTCCGCGGGGGAGGCCTGGCCCTCCTGAACGATCTGGTTGGACATCTCCGTGTCCGAGCCCTGGCGCAGCGTGACTTTGACGCCGGTCTCGGCGGTGAACGCGTCCACCCATTCCTTGGTCAGGGACTCATGCTGGGCGTTGTACACGATGATCCCGCCGGAGTCTTTTTCGTCTGCGGCGGCGCTGCTGCCGGGGGACGTGGACGTGCCCGAGCCACAGGCTGCCAGGCCGAGCGCGGCGGTGGCGGCGAGTGCGATGCCTGCCAGGGCTTTGTTGCGGATCTTCATGGGGCTACTTTCTGCAAGGAGAAGGTCAGGGAACCCTAGCCCCCGTGAGCGGGGAAGTTAGGGCATGCTCACTAAGCAAAACTGTAGGTTAGCCAAACCTAAGCCAACAAGTTGAAAGCCCCTTAAGTGTTCAGGATCACATCAATTACGAAACTATTTCGTACGCTAATTGTCCGTGGACTCTTTCGCCTGCGGGGGCACCCCCGCCGCAGCGGGGCCGGCGTTTGCGGCGATCGACGCGGCCGCCTCCAGGATCATCCAGGCCTGAAGCTGGGTGGACAGTTCGACGCCGGCACCGGCCGGATAACTGCTCCGCGCCGGCACCTCGGGGCGGTCGGAAAAGATTAGGCGGGCGCCCCTGCCTGCCAGCGGTTCGCGCGCCTGGACGATGCGGCGCCCTTCCCAGAGGGTATCGGCGGTGTCGTTGACCAACATGGCGGCCGTGGTGCGGCTCACGGCAGGCAGCCGTTCGTCGACGGCGGCAAGCGCCAGGTAGCGCACCAGGATCCCGGTAAAAAGGCCCCCGTCGCCGGCACCCTCGCAGCGCAATACCGTGGCCGTGCGCCCGGCCAGCGGAGCCGGCAGAGTCAGGTTTCTAGCCACCGACAGGACCAATGCGGAGGCCCGGTCCAGGTTTGCCGCGCCGCCGAGCTCCAGCAGCGCACCGAGGACCGGGCCCTGGTTGTAGGTGTAGATGGCACCCTCCAGCACCGCCTCGCCCCCGGGGGCGATCCGGATTCCGTCCTGGTACAGCCCCTGTTCCGGGTCGAAAAGCCGGGCGTCGAGCCAATCCAGCAGGGCCTGGGCCCTGGCGGTCTTGCCGGTCCGGGCGTAGTAGAGGGCCACCGGGGCCGTGGCGGGGGTGTTCTTGAAGTCCCGCTTCTTGCTCCAGAAGGTTCCGCCGCCCAGATGATCCGTGGAGGCCGAATCGAACTGCAGTGTCAGGCTTTTCAGGACTCCGGCGTTGCGGCGCCGACCGCCCGCCTTGCGGCTGTCTTCCGCGAGTTTCTCCAACCGCAGGGTGGACAGGGCCAGCCAGGCCATGTCGTCGTAGTAGTTGTTGATGACGGTGCGGAAATTACGCAGCCGGATCCCGGTGACCAGCCGGGACGCGAGCTTGCCGGCGCTGGGCCGGTTCTCGCCGTCGAACCTGGATCCGGGGATGCCCTCGGTGCCAAGTTCGCGGCGGCCGGTGTCAACGAGGCAATCAACGTAGTGGGCCTGCCACCAGTAGTGCCACGGATGGGCCAGGTTCTTCATCCGGCCGGACGGCCGCACGATCGCCGCGATATGGGTCCCCGGCAGGAAAAACAGCCGCTGCCCGAACAGCCTGGTCACCAAGCGGGCCGCTTCGTCGGCACGGAACGACCAGTTGGGGGCGGTGGAGGCGTCTGCGGGGGTCATGGATCCAGCCTAGTGGCGGCGGCGCGTCCGGGCAGGGATCGTCGCGACGATGCAGGCGGCATTTTGCAGGCGGCATTTCGGGCCGTCGGGGCGCGGCGGGGTTCCGGTGTACCGGGCCGAAGGTGCGGATTGTTCGTATTCCAGTTAACATTCACTAACTGTTGTTCCCTGCAAGTCCGTGACGCTGCACACGGTGTCGCGGCGGGTTCCGGTTCCACATCGAGGAGGATGCATGGACATCAAAGGTACTGTTGCGCTGATTACGGGCGGGGCCTCGGGGCTCGGGGCGGCGACGGCCCGGCGCCTGTTCGACGCCGGCGCCTCGGTGGTGCTGGTGGACCTGCCCGGCTCGGCCGGGGACGCCTTTGCCGCCGGGCTCAACGACCGGGGCGATGCCCACGCGGACGCTGGTGTTGACGCGGTTGCCGCGGAAACTCTCGCCGCCGGGAGCCCGACGGAGCCCGTCAACCGCGCGGTCTTTGTTCCCGCGGACGTCACCAGCGAAGACCAGGTGCAAGCCGCCGTCGACGCCGCCGTCGCGCTGGGTCCGCTGCGGATCGTGGTGAACTGCGCCGGGATCGCCACCCCGGGCAAGGTCCTGGGCCGCGACGGAGTGCTGCCGCTGGCGACCTTCAGCCGTGTCATCCAGATCAACCTCGTGGGCACCTTCAACGTCATCCGGCTGGCCGCTGCAGCAATGGTGGACACCGAGCCGGCCAGCACCGAACTCGGCGGACCGGAACGCGGCGTCATCATCAACACTGCCTCCGTTGCCGCCTTCGACGGCCAGATCGGCCAGCCGGCCTATGCCGCCTCCAAGGGTGCCGTGGCGGCCATGACGCTGCCGATCGCCCGCGAACTGGCCCGCTCGCTGGTCCGCGTTGTCACCATCGCGCCGGGCATCTTCGAGACCCCCATGATGGCCGGACTGCCGCAGGAAGCCCAGGCCTCGCTGGGGCAGCAGGTGCCACATCCGTCCCGGCTGGGCCGCCCTGCCGAGTACGCGAACCTTGCCGCGCACATCGTGGAAAACGCCATGCTCAACGGCGAGACCATCCGCCTCGACGGCGCCATCCGGATGGGACCGAAGTGACACGGGCCGGGCTCGCCGTGGAATCCGCGTCCGCCCCGGCCGCCCCGGCGTCGTCCGTGGACGGCCTGCCGGGCGCCGACTTCTTCGACTTCGAGTCGATGCTCAGCGCCGCCGAGCGGGTAAAAATGGCCGAGCTGCGGGAATTCCTGGCCCTCGAGGTGGCCCCGTTCGCCACCGATTGGTGGAACAAAGCCGAATTCCCCGCTTATATCCTGCCCAAGCTGGCGGCCCTCGAGCTCAGCGCACCGGCCCAGCGCGGCTACAGCAACTTGTTCGCCGGGCTGGTCATCGCCGAAATTACCAGGGTAGACACCTCGCTCGCGACATTCTTCCTGGTCCACCATGACCTCTTTGTGGAGTCGCTGTACGGCTTCGGCTCGGAGGAACAGAAGGCACGGTTGCTCGACGACGCCGCCAGCCTCCGGACCACGGGCGCCTTTGCGCTTACCGAACCCGAGCACGGCTCTGACGTTGCCGGCGGCATGGAAACCAGGGCCCGGCGGGTTCCCGGGGGAGCGGCCGACGGCGGGGACACCTGGGTGCTCAACGGCGCCAAACGGTGGATCGGCAACGGAACGTTCTGCGACTACATGCTGGTGTGGGCCCGCGACGAGGCCGACGGCGGCATCCGCGGCTTCATCGTGGACGCGACCCTGCCCGGCGTGACCCGGAGCAAAATCGAGAACAAGATCGCGCTGCGCACCGTGCAGAACGCGGACATCGTCTTCGAGGATGTCCTGGTCGCGGAGAGGGACCGTTTCGCCGGGATCAGCAGTTTTGAGGACACCAACGAGCTGCTGCGCGGCTCACGGATCATGGTGGCCTGGCAGGCCGTGGGCCAGCAGCTGGCCGCGTTCGACGTCGCCCGGCAGTACGCCGTCGAACGCCAGCAGTTCGGCCGGCCGCTGGCAAAGTTCCAGCTGGTGCAGCAGCAGCTCGTGACCATGCTGGGCAACGCCGTCGCGAGCATGGGCATGATGGTCCGGATCGCGCAGCTGCAGGAGCAGGGCGCCGCGGACATGCCGCAGGTGGCGCTGGCGAAGTCCTATGTGAGCGCCCGGATGCGGGAAACGGTGGCGATGGGCCGGTCCCTGCTGGGCGGCAACGGGATCGTCACCGATTACCGGATGGCCAAGATCTTCTCCGATGCCGAGGCGATCTACACCTACGAGGGCTCGTTTGAGATCAACACCCTGATTGTGGGCCGGGCGGTCACCGGAGTTTCCGCGATCGTCTAAGCGTGGTGGCCGAGCCACCGGTGGCCGAGCGCACGGAAGTCGAGCGGGCGGAGGCCCCGGCTGTCCGAAGGCTCAAGCACCGGGGAAGGGCTCCTTCTCGCCGGCCTCAATCCGGTAGTCCAGGCTGTTGTTCTTCACCGGCATGGGGCAGGTGCCGTACGGCGTGAAGGCACTCGGGTAGTTGATGGCCCGGTTGAAGTCCAGGATCACGGTGCTGAGTCCCGAAGAATCGACGCGCGGCCGGGTGGTGGACACCTTTCGCCACTCGGCCGTGGCCTTTCCCGGCGCGGCCGCTGCATTGGTTTCGTCGTGGAATGTGACGGTGAGGGCGCCCAACTTTTCCTCTTCGGCCTGAAGATGGAACTCGTGGTCTTTGCCCGGCAGCCGGAACACCAGCTCGCCCACGGAACGGTGGACGCCCTCCACCAAGGGGTTGGCGGTGCCGATGGGTACGTCCACGGGCTCCGGATAGGGATAAAAGCTGGCCTCCACCACGAGGTCCGGGCGGAAATCGAAGGTCGGCACGCCGTCGAACCCGGTAAATACCGGCGACTGCGCATCCCTGGTGCGGATGGCGTATTTATTTGCCCGCATCGCCAGTTCCACCACCACCTGCCGGCCGTCCTTCCCGCCAAACTGCACCCACATCAGCGACTCCTCGTTGGCGAGGGTCGCGCTGAGGGTGCCGTCCACCGCGGCGCCGGTCGCCACGAGCGTGAGCCCGTCGGCCGCCGCGGCGGTGAGGGCCGCCGTCGTGCCGTCCGTGGACCATAGCCCGGGGACGGGTTCGACGGCGGTGGGCTCACTGTCCAGCCACTGGAACGAGGTCAGGGTCAGCCAGCCGTGGCCGGCGGCGAGGGCAGTGTCGCGGTTGTTCCGGAAGCGCTGCCAGCGGGCCAGCTGAGGGTCAGGGACGGGAGGTGTGGTGTTCACGGGTTCCTTCCAGGCGGTGCACGGCGTTGGCTACAACCCTAGTACTACAGTCGCGTTTGTGGGACGTGACCGCGGGCCTTGTAATGGCATTGCTGGGCGCGGTGTTGGTGTTTTCGTCGCCAGAGGGAGCAG
>NZ_JAXCID010000050.1:0-25600 GCF_035985125.1 Arthrobacter sp. CG_A4
CCAACCACAGAAAGTAGCCAGACAACCCAGACCCAAAGACAGGAAGATCCCCGGAAACCCGGGGATCTTCCTGTCTTAACCTGCGTAACTTCAGACTAGGAACCGACGCGGAAACGCGCGAAGGCGGTGCCCTTGACGCCAGCCTCTTCGAGGACCTGGGCAACAGACTTCTTGGCATCCTTGGCGAAGGACTGGTCCAGGAGGACCTCGCCTTTGTAGAAGCCCGTAACGCGGCCTTCCACGATCTTGGTCATCGCAGCCTCGGGCTTGCCTTCAGCTTTGGCGGTTTCCTCGGCGATGCGACGCTCGGACTCGACGAGCGCGGCCGGAACATCCTCGCGGGAGAGGTAGTTCGGGGACATCGCGGCGATGTGGACGGCGACGTCGTGGGCTGCAGTTGTAGCTGCTTCGCCGTCGCCGTCCACTGCGAACAGGACGCCGACCTGGGCCGGGAGGTCCTTGGAGGTCTTGTGCAGGTAAGCGTCGACGGTTGCACCCTCGACGCGGGAGATGCGGCGGACAACAACCTTCTCGCCCAGAACAGCGCCCTCTTCGATGACAACCTCGGACAGCGGCTTGCCGACGACTTCGGTGGCCAGCAGGGTTTCGAGGTCGGCAGCGCCGGACTCGACTGCAACGGCGAGGACCTTGTCGGCGAGCTGGATGAACTTGTCCGCCTTGGCGACGAAGTCGGTCTCGCAGTTAACTTCGATCATCACGCCAACGCCGCCGTCGATCCTAGCAGCAACCAGGCCTTCCGCGGTGGAGCGGCCTTCGCGCTTGGTAGCGCCCTTCAGGCCCTTGATGCGGATGATTTCGATGGCCTTCTCGGCGTCACCGTTGGCTTCGTCAAGAGCTTTCTTGACATCCATCATGCCGGCGCCCGTGCGCTCGCGCAGAGCCTTGATATCAGCAGCAGTGTAGTTCGCCATGTGAACCCCTCTGTCTAGAAATTATATGTGGTGTACGGACCGACAGGACGGCCGCCCACCCGGTGAGCGACCATCCTGTCGGCACCCCCTGCGCCGCGGACGGCGGGTGGGGAGATCCAGATTTACTTGTCAGCTTTGCCAGTCGGCTTCACTTGTCAGCCGAGCTGGCGGATTGCCCTACTGGCTACTTGGTTTCGCCGGCGGCGTCGTCGGTTGCCTCGGCAACTGCCGGGGCTTCCTCTGCGGCGGCGGGTGCCTCTTCAGAAGCGGGAGCTTCGGCGGCCGGAGCAGCCTGGGCAGCCGGAGCTTCTTCAGCGGCGGGTGCTTCTTCAGCGGCGGGTGCTTCGGCAACCGGAGCAGCCTCGGCAGCCGGGGTGGCCTCAGCGGCAGCCGCTTCGGTCTTGCTGCCCTCGAGGAGTTCGCGCTCCCACTCGGCAAGCGGCTCTTCCGGAGCTTCCGTGGTGCCCGTGGCGCGCTGGTTGCGTGCGATGAGGCCCTCGGCAACGGCGTCAGCAACAACCCGGGTCAGCAGGTTGACGGAGCGGATGGCGTCGTCGTTACCCGGGATCGGGAAGTCGACTTCGTCCGGATCGCAGTTGGTATCCAGGATGGCAACAACCGGGATGTTCAGCTTCTTGGCTTCGTCGACGGCAAGGTGTTCCTTCTTGGTATCAACGATCCACAGTGCGGAAGGCGCCTTGGTCAGGTTCCGGATACCACCGAGGTTGGTTTCCAGCTTGGTGAGTTCGCGGCGAAGAAGCAGCAGCTCCTTCTTCGTGTACGCGGAACCGGCGACGTCGTCGAAGTCGATCTCTTCCAGTTCCTTCATGCGCTGGATGCGCTTGGAGACGGTCTGGAAGTTGGTCAGCATACCGCCGAGCCAACGCTGGTTGACGTAGGGCTGGCCAACGCGGGTGGCCTGCTCGGCGATGGATTCCTGCGCCTGCTTCTTGGTGCCGACAAAGAGAACGGTGCCGCCGTGTGAAACGGTGGCCTTCACGAACTCGTAGGCACGGTCGATGTAGGACAGCGACTGCTGCAGGTCAATGATGTAGATGCCGTTGCGCTCCGTGAAGATGAATCGCTTCATCTTGGGGTTCCAACGGCGGGTCTGGTGTCCAAAGTGGACGCCGCTGTCAAGCAGCTGGCGCATAGTTACGACGGGCATGCCGGCGCTCCTTCCGGCAGGTCATTCATGAGAGAGCCCGTGGGCTGTCTTACCCTGCCAATAGTTGACGGTTTGTTAGCACCACCCAGGCGGGCGGTGCTCCTGGCATCCACTGCGCTTTTTATCCGGACCACAGGGCCGGACCGCAAAAAGCACAGTCCTCCGCACGCTGAAGTGTTGAGGCTTCAGACGAGGAGGGCAGGATACGCGTAGTCAGCCGCTGCTCCCCCGCACCCCTGAATGAGGCGTGCCGGCCTGGACAATCGAGATTGAACGAGCGTGAGGGCACAGCAAACTGCTCCAGCAAGTGTACTACAGGGGCACCGCCGGATCGGACGTATTCACCGTGGAGGCAGAGTACTGTCCGGGCACCTATCCACATAGCGCGGGAGGGTGCTTCTATATGCTCGGAGACCCGCGCAGGCTGGGTCCATGAAGACTGGATTCACCCGGGCGATCCTCGCGGCCATGCTCCTGGCACTTTCCCCTGTGGCGGCGGCCGCCGCTCCCACGTCGGCGGCCGCCGCTCCCACGTCGCCGGCGGTGCTGCCGGCAGCGCCTGCTGCCTGGGGCTGGCCGCTAAGCCCCAGGCCGGCGGTGCTGCGGGCTTTTGATCCGCCCGCCAAGCCGTGGCTGAGCGGTCACCGCGGTGTTGACCTCCGGGCAGCGCACGACGGCGCCCCCGTCGCCTCGCCGGCGTCCGGCACCGTGAGCTTTGTCGGCGTCGTGGTGGACCGGCCCGTCGTCACCGTGGATCACGGCAACGGGCTGCGAAGCAGTTTCGAACCCGTGGAGAGCGGCCTCCCGGCGGGGGCCGCCGTGGCGGCGGGCGACATCCTGGGGCGGGTACGGCCCGGCCACTGCGGGCCGGATCCCTGCGTCCACTGGGGCGTGCGGCGCGGAGCGGAGTATCTGAATCCGCTGGCTTTCGTGATGGACCTCAGGCCCTCGGTGCTGCTGCCGGTGCTGCCGGACCTGCGGGTACTGCGGGACCTGCGGGTTCTGCGGGTTCTGCGGGTTCTGCGGATGGTGCCGGTGCTGCGGGACCTCGAGGGTTCCGGAACTCGAGCGGGAAAACGTCCGCAAGCTGCGGCCAGAGAAGGACCGCCCGGCCAGGAAATGACCATGGCCGGGCGGCCTCTACTGGCTTACTGCCGGGTTGCCATGTTGGGGAGCCGTTAGACGATCGCGGAGATGCCGGTGATGGCGCGGCCGGTGACTAGGGTGTTGATCTCGTGGGTGCCCTCGTAGGAGTAGATGGCTTCGGCGTCGGCGAAGACCTTTGCCATCTCGTAGTCCGTCACGATCCCGTTGCCGCCGAGGATGCTGCGGCCCAATGCCACGCTTTCGCGCATGCGGGCGGTGGTGAAGGCCTTGGCCAGGGCGGACTGCTCATCCTTGGCCTGACCCTGGTCCTCCAGCTGGGACAGCCGGACCATCATGCCCAGGGAGCTGACGGCGTTGCCGAGGATCTGCACCAGCTGGTGCTGGATCAGCTGGAAGGAGGCGATCGGGCGCCCGAACTGGCTGCGCTCCACGGCGTAGCGGCGCGCGACGTCGAACGCCGCGAGCTGCTGGCCGACGGCCTGCCAGGCGACGGAGAGGCGCGTGACCTTAAGGACCTTGTTCGTGTCCCGGAAGCTGTTGGCATTGACCAGTTTGAAAAAGTCCGGCACCACGACGTTATCCAGGACAATGTCGGCGTTCTGCACCGCGCGCAGCGAGATCTTGTTCTCGATCTTGGTGGCACTGTAGCCCTCGGTTTTGGTGTCCACGAGGAAACCCTTGACCTGGTTGTCGGCGAGGTCGCGGGCGTAGATGACAACCCAGTCGGAGAAGGTGGCGTTGCCGATCCAGCGCTTGGCTCCGTTGAGGATCCAGCTCCCGCCTTCACGGCGCGCCGTGGTGCGGGTGCCGCCGGCGACGTCGGAACCGCCGAGGGGTTCGGTGAGGCCGAAGGCACCGATCTTCTTCAGCGAGTAGATGTCCGGGAGCCAGGCCTCCTGCTGCTCTTGCGAGGCAAGTGCCTCGATGGAGCCAGTGAAGAGTCCGTCATGGACGCCCACGAAGGTAGCGATCGAGGTGTCCGCGCGGGTTAGTTCGGCGTGGAGGATGCCGGCGAAGAGGTTGGAGTGGCCCTGCCGCTTGACCGGGCTGACCAGGTCGATCTCGGCCAGCTTCGGGATCAGTTCCATCGGGAACTCACCGCGGTTCCAGCAGTCGACGGCGATTGGCTTGACCTCGCGGGCCAGAAACTCCCGGACCTCCGCCAGCCGGTCCTGTTCCTTGCCGCTGAGCAGCTGCTCGAACGCGAAGAAGTCGCCGTCGGCGTACGGGAGGTTATTGATGTCGATCTCAGCCTTGGACATGACATTCCTTCACTCGATATCAGCAGCGACCATCCGGGTGCGGGCATCGCGCCGGGTATGTTACTCATGAGTAACATACCGCAGCCGCCAGCCTCCCCGCAAGTGACGGAGCTAACACCGGCGGGAGATTCAGGCCGCAGCTCTTTGGAAACAGGAGAAGCCGTGGCCGGTGTCGAAACACCGGCCACGGCTTCTCTTGCCGCGGACCCTGGCAGGATTCCGCAGAAAAGTAGGGCTACTCGGACTTGAACCGAGGACCTTAGGATTATGAGTCCCGCGCTCTAACCAGCTGAGCTATAGCCCCATGGACCCGGAACCCGCACCCGCCCTGCCGGGGCCGGACTGCTTCCGGGGAAAACACTCTAGCAATAGTAGTCGTCCTGGGCCGGACCGGCCGAACAGTGCCGGCCTCCGCCGCAGGACGGCCCGGAGCAGCTTAACATCCCGGTCCGTCAGACCACCATGTCGTCGTAGCTGGCGCCGCGGTAGAGCTCCTCAAAGGCCTGGAGGGTGCGTTCGATGCTGTGATTCTCCACCACGCCCCGGCTCGCCTTGCCCATCGCCGCCAGTTCATCCGCCGGAAGCATCAGCACGCGGACCATCTTGGCCGACAGGTCGTCGCTGTCGTTAGGAGTGAAGAGGTAACCGTTCTCGCCGTCGTGCACCAGGTGCGGAAGGGCCATGGCGTCCGCGAGCAGCACCGGGGTGGAGGCGGACATCGCCTCCAGCGTCACCAGCGACTGCAGTTCGGCCGTGCCTGGCATGCAGAACAGGTCCGCCGCGAGGTACGCCGAGCGAAGCTCCGCGTCGCTGACCAGACCCAGGAACTTGACCCGGTCCTGCAGGCCGAGCCTGGCGACCTGGGCCTCGAGGGCCGGGCGCACCTCGCCGCCGCCGACTATTTCCAGATGGACGTCAAGGTCCCGGGGCGTCTTGGCGACGGCGTCGATCAGGACATCGATATGCTTTTCCTCCGCGAGCCGGCCCACGAACAATACGGTGGGGCTCGGGTGGCGCTCCAGCTCCTCGCCGGGCTGGAGCTCATAGGCCGCAGCGTCGATACCGTTGGAGAGCGGGAGGACCTTCCGGAGGAAGGCGTGCTGGTGCATTGCACTGGCCGCCAGCGGCGTCGGGGTGGTGACGACGTCGGCCTGGCCCATGACCTTGCCCATGTCCTTCCAGGAAATGCGGCCCACGATGTCCTTGAACCACTGCGGGAAGGGCAGGAAAGGGTTCAGGTTCTCGGGCATAAAGTGGTTGGTTGCCACGATCCGGATGCCGCGCTTCACGGCCTCGTAGAGCACGTGCTCGCCGATCATGTAGTGGCTCTGGATGTGCACCACGTCGGGCTGGATCCGGTCGAACAACAGGCTGATTTCCTTCTTGATCTCCCAAGGGAAGGTGATTCGGAAGTAGTCGTGGGTGGGCACTGAGTGCGAGCGGATCCGATGGACTGTAGCTTCGTCACCGAACTCGCTGTAGCTCTTGCCCGTGTCCGGGCGGCAGGCCAGGACGTGCACATTGTGTCCGCGCGCGGTCGTGCCCCTGGCGAGGCGGTAACCGAACATGGCGGCGCCGTTGACGTGGGGCGGGTACGTGTCCGCGGCAATCAGGATGGTCAGCGGGTGCTGGTTATCGGGCATGGTCACGTGGAAAGCTCCTGGTGTTCATGGTGCGGGCAGCAGGGACATTGGTGGCCCGCCGGCCTTCGGTGCCGGCATGCCCTGGTCTGGCCGTGGCCCGGCCTGCTGCTGAAGTCCGGTGGCTGCCCTAGGACACCCGGCCCGAGTCCTTCCGCGCGTCCTTTTTGCGCTTGGTGACCTCGGGATGATGCCTGGACAGGGCGATCACTCCCACGATAGCAAGCGAAGCGGCCGTTCCCATCGCAATCGCCATCACGGCGTGCACGTCGGGCCGCAACTCGCCGAGGATCGTGATCCCGATCGCGATGCCGACCATCGGGTCGATAACAGTCAGTCCGGCGATAACGAGGTCCGGCGGGCCGCCGGAATATGCGCTCTGGACGAACCAGGAGCCGAGGCCGCCCGCGGCCACGATCGCGACGACGGAGTACCACGGGACATTCAGCAGTCCCAGGCCATTCGGGTCCAGCAGGTGCTTGCCGATGATGCGCGTCAGCACGGCGACGAACCCGAACAGGACACCTGCGCCAAGGATATAGATGAAGGCACTCATGCGGTGCTTGAACATCAGGGCCAACGTCGCAAAAAGGCCGACCGCCAGCGCCAGCAGCAGCACGATGGTCAGCTCGTCGGAGGAGCTCACGCGATGGTTCTCCTGGGTCACGTTCACGGCCAGCAGAACGAACAGCGCGGACCCCGTGACGCAGGCGGAAATTGCCACCACCGTGGCGCGGTTGATGCTCAGCCCCTGGTCCTTGGCGTTCACGATCGTGGTGATGACGAGCGCGATCGCCCCGATCGGCTGGACCACTGTGAGGGGGGCCATGACTAGGGCGACGGCATTCAACGCCATGCCTGCGGTGAGCAGCAGCAGCCCGAAGACCCAGCGGGGGCTCCGGAGCAGGCGAAGCAGCCCGTGGCCGCTCAGGGCCAGTCCGCCAGTGTCCGCCTTAACCGCACTTCCCTGGCGCTGGGCGCCGATGGCCAGGCAAAAGGCGCCAAGAACTGCCAGCAGGACAGCGAGCCAAACCATCAGCGGGAGCCGCCGTCGTCGGCGTTGTTCCTAAGTTCCTTGCCCTTGCCCTTGCCCTTGCCCTTGCGGATGATGGCCCGGAAGTAGTTGTAGCCGGCGATCCAGTGCCCCGCCAGGCCGATGCCCAGGAAGATCCAGGCAGCCACGAAGTACACCTCGGTGGCCGGGATTGGCAGTCTGGCGAGCACCAGCAGCGGGGTGCCGACCAGCAGCAGGGCTGTCCTGATCTTGCCGATCCTGCTTACGGGCAGGTCGGGGTGGCCGTGGAAGTAGTACAGCGAAAGTGTCAGCAGAATGGCGTCGGGGACGAGGAGCGCGGCCAGGTACCACCATTCGACGACGCCGGCGATTACCAGCGTCACGGCGACCGCGATCAACGACATCCGGTCGGCGATGGGGTCCATGACCCGGCCGAGGTTGGACATCTGGTCGAAGCGGCGGGCAACGTAGCCGTCCACCCAATCGGTGCTGCCCATGATCGCCAGTACGAGGGCGGCGTAGCCGTATTCCTGTGCCCCGAGAACGAGCCAGATAAACAGTGGAACGCCGAGGAACCGCACAACAGTGAGGAGATTGGGGATGGTAAAAACCGTATCGTGGTGGATCGAAGGCTGCCCGGGCTGGGCACCAGCGCCGATGAACTTCATCGGTTCCCCCTTTCCATGGCTGTCAACGGTGTCGCTTCGGCGTTCAGTGGTCTTCCTAGCCCTTGACGAGCCTGCGCAGCAGGAACACCAGGGCGGCCGTCGAGGCGGTCAGCGCGGCCAGCGGCTTCCAACGCCGCCCGAGCTGTCCGGCGACGCTGGAGGACCGCGGGGCGCCCTCGGTGCCGCTGGCCGGCGTCGTCCGTTTCGTCGTCGACGGCGTCGTCGGTTTCCGGGACAATGACCGGAATGCGGTGATCTTGGCGCTGAGCTGATCCTTGCTGTCCGCCAGCTTCGCCTGGGTGGCGGCAAGCAGCGCCTGCGCCTGGGTCTTGACATCGAGTTCCCCGGTGAGGTCATCCCGGACCCCCGCGAGGTGGCTGCGGCGCTGGTCCAGCCGGCGTCGCAGTTCAGCTTCGCCGGGCGGCGGGCCGAAGTCCGGCTCGGCGGCAGCCTTGGCTTCCTTCTCGGCCTTCGCCTTGGCCGCAGCCTCGGCTTTGGCTGCCTTGGCTGCCTTGTATTTCTCGGAGTTGGGATCCAGAACTGAGGGGTCGAAGGCGGAACCCTCCTTCGCGATACCGAGGTCGTACTTAAGGCCGCGGATGGTTTCCTGGGGAACCAGCGGCATGGCCTTCTTAAACTTTCCGACGCCCAGCAGCCCGGCGATCAGGGCGATCAGCAGAAAAACGCCGCAGACCAGCAGCGCCGCCAGCCAGGCCGGCATGATCGTGGCGAGGCCCATGATCGCAGCGACGATAAGCCCGACAACCAGGAAGGAAACGAAGACCACCGCGACGGCGAGAAAAGCTGCGGCGACGCCGACCTGGATGCCCTTGCGCTTAAGCTCGATCTTGGCGAAGGCGATCTCGTCATTGAGCTGCCGGGGAGCGAGTTTGAAGATCAGTTTCAAGGTTCCGGGCAGCGCCGAAATGCGGACTCTACCGCTTTTCCCGCCGCTTGTCCCGCCGCTGTGACGTCCGCTCATCGGTCCCGCCTATCTGGTTACATCTGTGAATCCGCTTCCGCGGGCTTGACGGGTGTGCGCCGCTTCACGCACACCCCGGTGTCAAAACTACCATTCAGGCTCCCGGCCGGGCGCGGCGGCGGGGTGTGGCGCGTCCCCCGCCGCCGGCCGGGGCGCGGCTGCGGGGTGGCCCTAGGATTGAACTCCGTGAGTACACACAGCAATCCCGGCGATTCGCTAAGCCGACGTCGCAAACTCCTCTACATTTTGATGCTGGGTGCCCTGACCGCTTTGGGACCATTCACTGTTGACCTCTACCTGCCCGCATTCCCGGCCCTGGAAGAGAGCCTCGGGGTCTCGGCGGTCGCCGTGCAGCTCACGCTGACCGGAACGACGGTGGGCTTCGCCCTGGGGCAGCTCGTGGTGGGCCCGCTGAGCGACAAATTCGGCCGGCGGATACCGCTGATCCTGGCCACGGCCGTGCACATCACCGCGTCCCTGGGCGCGGCACTGTCCACGGACATCACCACGCTGGGCCTGTTCCGGGTCCTCATGGGCATCGGCGCCGCGGGCGGCAGCGTGGTGGCCATGGCGATGGTCCGGGACCTTTTCAGCGGCTACGCCATGGTGCGGATGTTCTCCCGGATGGCCCTGGTGAACGGCCTCGCGCCGATCCTCGCCCCCGTGATCGGTTCGCAGCTGCTGCTGTTCATGCCGTGGCCTGGCATCTTCTTCTTCCTGGCCGGCTACGGGTCCTGCGTCATCATCGCTGCCGTGTTCGTGGTCCGCGAAACTTTGCCCAGGGAGCTCCGCGGGAAGACTGGGATGACCGCCCGCCAGCGCTACGGGGTTCTGTTCGCGGACCGGATCTTCGTGGGCCTGCTGCTGGTGGGTGGGATGAACTTCGCCGGGCTGTTCAGTTATCTGTCCGCCTCGCCGTTTCTCTTCCAGGGTGTCTACGGCTTCAGCCCCCAGCAGTACGGCCTGCTCTTCGGCGTCAACTCGCTGGGAATCGTCGCCGGTGTCCAGACCAGCTCCCGGCTTATCCGCCGGGTTCCGCCGCAGTGGATCCTGGCCTGCTCGACAGCCTGGATGTTCCTCATGGCCGTGCTGATCGTGATCTTCGACCAGCTGGGCTTCGGCCTGTGGGGCGTGATGGTGCCGCTCTGGTTCTACATCCTCGGCGCCGGCTTCACTTTTCCCTGTGTCCAGGTGCTGGCGCTGGCCAAGCACGGCGCGCAGGCCGGCACCGCGGCCTCCCTGCTCGGAGCGGCCACGTTTATGCTGGCGGGCCTGGTCTCGCCCATCGTGGGCTGGCTCGGTGTCAGCTCGGCCTCCCCGATGGGCTCAGTCCAGGCCGTCTGCATTTTCCTCGGCGCAGCCGCCCTCTGGCTCGTTGTGAGGCCGCGCACGGTGCCGGCAATCGGCTAGGACGCTGCCCGCCCGCTCCGCCACCCACTCCCGGCGGGACATGCCCATCTGTGGCGCCCGCGAGTGGGCATATTCACATTATGTCCATCCGCCCACCCCAGCGCGGGACATGCCCAACGGCGGCGGGCGGCGGGCGGGCAGGGTCTGGTGCCCTGGCCTCGCGCCCTGGCTTCGCGCCCTGTCTTCATGCCCTGGCTTCGCGCCCTGTCTTCGGGCCCTGTTCCCGGTCCGCCGCGGGCGATAAAGTTGTAGTGTGCCCGATTGGCAGGATCCTCCGCCCCTACCGGCCACGTGGCAGCGGTGCGACGCCGGGATTTTGCCTCTGTGGTGGGATCGCCTGTGCAGCCAGACCAGCTCCCAGTCGGCGGCCCTCTTCGCCGGCGGGCTGTTCACGGAGGACCGGCGGCGCCCGATCGCCCAGTGGTACAACCCGGCCTACGACTCCGCCCTGCTGGTTGCCCCGGAGACCTCCCCGGAATGGCCCGTGCAGCGATTCGGGATCTTCTACGCCCCGCCCGGCGGGGGCTTCACCCAGGTCCATTCGGCGCCGCATGAGTGGCATCCCCGCGTACCGAGGCAGTCCCCCACTGAGCATGAGGCCTTCGAGTCCGCCGTGGCCGAGGCGGAGCGGTTCCTGCAGGTGGAGATGTACTTCGTTTGAGGCACCCCGGCACGGCCCCACCATTCCCAGGCACAAAAAAGGTCCCGCAGCCGGTTGTTCGTCGGCCGCGGGACCTGTCCGCTCCTCCTGCTGGACTTGAACCAGCAACCCTTCGATTAACAGTCGAATGCTCTGCCAATTGAGCTAAGGAGGAATGAAGCAGGTACGACATTAGCAAAGGATCTGCCGCTTTGGAAATCGGCAGCACTCCCGGCCCGCAGGAAATAGAAAATACCCCCTCCGGGTATAGAAAAGTCCCCGTCCCGGTAACCCGGAACGGGGACTGCGCGCTCCTCCTGCTGGACTTGAACCAGCAACCCTTCGATTAACAGTCGAATGCTCTGCCAATTGAGCTAAGGAGGAATGAAGCGGATCTAAGCCTAGCAAACACCCTGCCGGGAAGTGAAATTGCCCCCGGACGGGACAACGCAGGCGGGACAACACGGACGGGACAACGCAGGCGGGACAACCCAAGCCGGGCGGTCAGGCGTCCGAACGAAGCAACCGCCGCTGCATCTCGAGCTGCATGAGCTCGCGGTTGAGCCGCTGGAATTCCTCCGGATCCGACGAGGCATCAAGGCGCTGCAGCTGGCCCATCTTCTCTGCCTTGACCCGGGTGATCTGCAGCTCGAACAGGCGCGCCAGGATGTCCTTGCAGTACCGCAGCACCCCGTCCGCGGTACTGGCCGGCAACGGGACAACGGAAAGCTCGGACACGAGCGGCCGCAGCGGCTCGGGAACCTCCTGCAGCAACGCCTCCACCCAGCGCACCGGATCCCCGGTGAAGGCCAGTCCGGTGGCCCGAATGGCCTCGTGGATGGCAAGGTAGGCGGGCGTCGAGAAGCGTGCCTCGGAAAAGCGCTGCCAGGTCTCGCCTTCCAGCATCGCGGGCTCCTGCAAGGCCACCTCAAGCGCCTGCCGCTCCATGGAGGCCACCGGGTCGCGCGGATCCGGCCGGTTGAAGGACGGCAGAACCGCCGACGGCGGCAGTGGCGCCACACCCGGCGCCGACCGGGCCAGAGCTCCCCCGCCAGCCCCCGGAGCGTAGCCGGAACCCTGCCCTTGTCCCCCATGCCCGGGTGCGGAGCCCCCGGACGGCGGCTGGGGGGCACGCTTGGCCGCAGCGCCCACCGCACGGCTGACGTCCTCCACCGGCATGCCCAGCCAGCCGGCCAGTTCGCGGGCGTAGGCGGGGCGGATGCCGACGTCGCGGATCTGGGCTACCACCGGGGCGGATTCGCGCAGCGCGGCGATCCTGCCCTCGACGGTGTCCAGGTTGTGCCGCTTCAGGGCGGCGCGGATGGCGAACTCAAACAACGGGCGGCGGGTGTCGATCAACTCACGGACGGCCGCGTCACCCCTGGACTGGCGCAGCTCGCAGGGGTCGGCGCCGTTGGGCTCGACGGCCACATAGGTCTGCGCCACGAAGCGCTGGTCCTCTTCGAAGGCGCGCAGCGCAGCCTTCTGGCCGGCGGCGTCGCCGTCGAAGGTGAAGATGACCTCGCCTCCGCTGCCGTCGTCGGAAAGAAGTCGGCGGGCAATCTTGATGTGATCGGTGCCGAACGCGGTTCCGCAGGTGGCCACCGCCGTCGTGATCCCGGCCAGGTGGCAGGCCATGACATCGGTGTAACCCTCCACGACGACGAGCTGGCGTTCCCTGGCGATGTTGCGCTTGGCAAGGTCGATCCCGTAGAGGACCTGAGACTTCTTGTAAAGCGCGGTTTCGGGGGTGTTGAGGTACTTGGGGCCTTGGTCGTCCTCATAGAGTTTGCGGGCGCCGAAGCCGATGGTGTCCCCTGCGATATCCCGGATCGGCCAGATCAGCCGGCCCCGGAAACGGTCGTAAATCCCCCGTCCGCCTTCAGAAAACATCCCCGTGAGCTTGAGCTCGGGGTCGGTATAGCCGCGTCCCCGGAGGTGCTTGAGCAGCGAGTCCCAGCCCTGCGGGGCATAGCCGACACCAAACTGCTCGGCCGCGGTGCGGTCGAAGCCGCGCTCGTGCAGGAAGTTGCGGCCCTCGGTGGCACCGGGGGTCAGGAGCTGGGCGCGGAAGAATTCGTCGGCGACCTTGTGCGCGTCGAGCAGGCGCTGCCGGCGGCCGATATCCTCGCGGTTGGGGCCGGAGCCGCCATCCTCGTAGCGGAGCTCGAAGCCGATCCGGGCGGCCAGTTTCTCCACGGCTTCCTGGAACGAGGTGTGGTCCAGTTTCTGCACGAAAGAGATGACGTCGCCGTCCTCGCCGCAGCCGAAGCAGTGGTATCTGCCCACCTGGGGACGGACGGTGAACGAGGGCGAACGCTCGTCATGGAATGGGCACAGGCCTTTGAAGGAGCCCAGCCCCGCGCCCTTGAGCGTCACGTAGCCGTCGACGACTTCCTTGATGTCCGTGCGCTGGCGTACTTCGTCGATATCTTCGCGTTTGATCAGGCCGGCCACAGTGCCATCCTAGTACCCGGGTGCGACGCCGACGGGTCGGTTATGGTGCCAGTCACCACAGCGACGGCAGACTGCCAACGAGCCGCTCATGCATTGCCAGTGCGGAGCCGTCGGTCAGCGAAGCGACCTGGTCGATCACAACACGCAGCCGCGCGCCGTCGTCCTGCGCGTCGCGCCAGTCGGCGGCGAACATCGGCTCCAGGTTCCGGTCGCCGGTGGCGCTCAGCGCGGTAACTAGGGCATGGAGGACTTCGCGCTGGCGTTCGTAGATGGGCTGCCGGTGCTCGGTGGTCATCACGAACGTGGTGGCAAGGCCTTTCATCACGGCGATTTCCATCACGGTCTCCTCCGGGACGATCAGCTCGGCGCTATAGCGCGTGAGGTTCTCCGGACCGTAGACGGCGCGGGTGGTTTCCAGCGCGCGCTGGCAGAACCGGCCGATGAACTGGCTGGTCATATCCTTGAGCGCAGCCATGGACTTGCGGCTGCCGTCGGCCTCGCGGACCCAGACGCTCGTGGCTTCGAGCCGGGCCAACGCCGCGTCGATCGCGGCGGGATCGTTATGCGGCAGATACCACTGCCTGGCGTAGCCCACGACCCGGGCCCGGTGGTCCGGGTTGTCCATCCAGCGCAGCTGGAAGTGTCCCGCCACAATCGCGTCCTCGACGTCGTGCACGGAGTAGGAGATGTCGTCGGCAAGGTCCATGACCTGGGCCTCGAGGCAGGAGCGCCGCTCGGGTGCCTCCTCGCGGATCCAGTCGAAGATGGGAAGGTCGTCCTCGTAGGCGCCGAACTTACTGGTCCGCTGGCCGTGGATGATGGGGGCGTTCTCCGCCGACCACGGGTACTTGGCGGCTGCGTCGAGACTGGCGCGGGTCAGGTTCAGCCCGGCGGGGCGGCCGTCCGGGGTGAGGACCTTGGGCTCCAGCCTGGTCAGCAGGCGCAGGGTCTGGGCATTGCCCTCGAAGCCGCCGATGGCGTGTGCGACCTCGTTCAGGGCCGACTCGCCGTTGTGCCCGAAGGGCGGGTGGCCGAGATCGTGACTCAGGCAGGCCGTGTCCACGACGTCGGGGTCGCACCCTAGGGCGCGGCCCAGTTCCCGGCCCACCTGTGCCACCTCGAGGCTGTGGGTCAGGCGGGTGCGGACAAAGTCATCGGTGTCCGGTGCCACAACCTGCGTCTTGGCGCCGAGCCGCCGAAGCGCAGAGGAATGCAGCACCCGGGCGCGGTCGCGTTCGAAGTCCGAGCGGTAGGTGGTCTTGGGCGGTTCCTCCACCCAGCGGGCGAAGTCGCGGGCGTCGTAGCCGTCCAGGACGGGGGCGGTTGTCCTGGTTTCAGCCACCGGACACGTCCAGTTCCGCGAAGGAGATGTCCCGCGACTGTGCGGCGTCCATAGTGCGGTCCAGCAGCCAGTCCTTGGGAAGGGCGGGCTTCTTGGGCGATCCTGCGCGGCCGCGCGGGCCTTCGGCGTCGACTCCGGGGTACGGCGAATCAAGGTCCAGCTGGTCCAGCGTCCCGCGGAGCACCTCGAGGCTGGTTACCATCGCCAGCTTGGTCCGCAGTTCGCTGCCAACCACATAGCCCTTGAAGTACCAGGCCATGTGCTTGCGGATTTCGCGGAGCGCCTTGCTCTCGTCGCCGAAGGTTTCCACCATGAGTTCGGCGTGGCGGTAGACGCTTTCGGCCACCTGGCGCAGGTCCGGCTTGTGGCGTTTGTTGCTGCCTTCGAAGGCGGCCATCAGGTCGCCGAACAGCCACGGCCGTCCCTGGCAGCCGCGGCCCACGACGACGCCGTCGACGCCGGTTTCGCGGACCATGCGGATCGCGTCCTCGGCGGACCAGATGTCGCCGTTGCCGAGCACCGGAATGTCGGGAAGCGCCTCGCGCAGCCGGGCAATCGCGGACCAGTCGGCCTGGCCGGAGTAGAACTGCGCGGCGGTGCGGCCGTGGAGCGCGACGGCGGCCACGCCGGAATCGCGGGCGATCCGGCCTGCATCGAGGTAGGTCAGGTGGTCCTCGTCGATGCCCTTGCGCATCTTAATGGTGAGCGGGACGTTGCCCCTGGCGGCTTCTTTCACCGCCGTCTGGACGATCGAGGTGAAGAGGTCGATCTTCCACGGCAAGGCCGAGCCGCCGCCGCGCCGGGTCACCTTGGGCACGGGGCAGCCGAAGTTGAGATCTATGTGGTCCGCGCGGTCTTCCTCGACCAGCATGCGGACGGCCTGGCCGACGGTCACGGGGTCCACGCCGTAGAGCTGGACGGAGCGGACTTTCTCGTCGTCGTCGTGTGAAATGATGCGCAGCGATTCCGGCGTGCGCTCCACAAGGGCGCGCGAGGTGACCATTTCGGCGACGTAGAGGCCACCGCCGTATTCACGGCATAGCCGGCGGAAGGCGGAGTTGGTGATGCCAGCCATGGGAGCCAGAATCACGGGGGTGTCCACCGTGATGGGGCCGAGCTTCAGGGGCGGGAGTTCCAGCGTCGGGGCGGGAGGCGTTGCTACAACAGTCACCCCTCCATTGTCTCAAAGCCGGGCAAATCGGCCTGCTCCGGGCAGCGCTATGTGGATAACGGGCGTCATCTGCGGACGGCGCTCCGGCGGCCGCGGCCGCCGGCTGGCCCCGCATCGTCACCGCCGGCACGGCCCGCGCGGGCGCCGCCGTCGTACGCGCGGTCACCGGCGCCGCCGTCGTACGCGGTGGACGCGGTGGACGCGGCAAGTTGCCCGCCGCCGGGCGCAACGTCACCGGCGTTCTTGAGCCCGGCGCCCCTGAGTCCGGTGGCCTTCACCACGAGCACCGCGATCAGTGTGGTGACCGGAATCGCCAGGACCAGCCCAACAGAACCGACAAGGGTGCGGATGACTTCCTCGGAAAGCTCGGCGCTCGTGAGGGCGTCGCCGATTGGCCGCTCGTAGAGCATCACGATGATCAGGATGGGCAGCGCCGCCCCGGCGTAGGCGAAGGCGATGGTGTAGACGGTGGAGGCGATGTGGTCCCGGCCGATCCTCATGGCTGAGGTGAACAGCTGGCGCGCGGACGTTTCCGGGGCGAGTTCCCACAGCTCCCAGACGGCCGAGGACTGCGTGATGGTGACGTCGTTCAGGACGCCCAGGCCGGAAATGATCAGCCCGCACAGGATGATGCCGGAGATGGAGATGTTGTCCGAGATGTTGGCGAGGGTGGCGGAATCGTGGCTACCGACGCCGGCAAGGTTAGCGGCGTCGGTAGCCCAGGCCGCCAGCAGCGCGGTGATGCCGAGGCCGAACATCGTGCCGAGCAGCGCCGTCGAGGTCCGGGCGGAGAAGCCGTGGGCGAAGTAGAGCACCCCGATCATGATCACCGTGGACCCCACGAGCGCCAGCAGCAGCGGCGGCTTGCCCTCCACCAGCCCCGGCAACATAAAGGTGACCAGCACGGCGTAGGCCCCGAGGAGCCCAATCAGGGCGCGCAGCCCGCGCCAGCGCGCCACCGCGATCACGACGACGGCGTACAGCACTGCCAGGAAGATGATCGGCAGGGTCCGGACAAAGTCCACGAACACATAGGCGGGGGAGCCCTGGGCCTCCGAGGCGCCCGGCGCTTTGGACAGGTTGAGGTAGCGGATGAGGTCGCCCACCTTGACCCCGTGGGATTTGGCGACGTCGGGGTTGATGACCACCTTGACGGGATTGCCGCCCTTGTCCGGCTCGGTGAAGGCGAAAGTGCACTCGGAGCCCTGCGGCGCGGCCTGGCCGGCCGCGTCGCCGGCCGCGTCGCCGCCAGCGCCGCCGGTCCGGGCGCCCTCCATGCAGCTGCCGGTGACGACGCGTTGGATCTTTCCGGTATCGAAGGTGACGCCGGGCGCCGCCGCGTAGGGGCTCGCCAGCTTGATGCTTTCCTTGCTGCCCGAGGGCCACATCATTGCCATCGCCGCGAGCGTCAGCAGGGTCAGCGGGATCAGGATGGCAGCCAGGATCCAGTTGGCCCTGGCCCGTGCGGCGAGCGCCTGGGCCGTCGGAGCCGCGTGGTCCGTGGGGGCATGGGAATGTCCGGCACCCATCAGCAGTTCAACCTCATGCCGGAAACCTTACGGCGTTTCCGGCGCCGCTCCGGACGGATGACGCCGCAGCTGCCGGGGACACCCGGTCCATCCGCCCGCGGGCCCTGCGCCCGGGTTGCGATCCAATCCCCCGGTGGCCCGGCTCCGAATATGCTGTGGGAATGACCTGAGGAACTGCGCGCCGGGAACGCCGCCGGGCGACTTATGGTTGTTATTTGAGGGACGAACTAACTGGAGGACACCGGCGTGGCCACACAAATACTGGACGACCGCGATCAGGAGCCAACAGCTCCGGCCGCCAAGGCCGTGCTGAGCATTGCCGAGGCTGCCGGGGAACCCCGGGGCGTCGCCCTGGTGCTGCACGGCGGACGATCGGAAAGCTACGAGTCTGTCAGCCCCCGGCACCTGAGCCCGGCCCGGATGCTGCCGTTCGCCTCGGCGCTCCGCTCGCGGGGCGGACCGCACGGGCTGGCCGTCTGGACCCTCCGGAACCGCTACCGGGGCTGGAACGGGAAGGACATGTCCCCCGTTCAGGACGCCCGCTGGGCCCTTTCCCACATCCGCCGCGTGCACCCGGGAGTGCCCGTCTATCTGTTGGGCCACTCGATGGGTGGGCTGACCGCGCTCTGCGTCGCCGATGATCCGCAGGTGGAAGCCGTGGTGGCACTGGCCCCGTGGCTGAACCATGCGACGCCGGTTGAGCCCGTTGCGGGCCGCAGGATCCTGATCGTTCACGGCACCGACGACCGCTGGACCAGCCCCGCCAACTCGCTCGCCTACGCCCGCCGGGCAGACGGCGTCGCGGAATCCGTGGACTATGTGTCCCTCAAGGGCGCCGGGCACTTTATGGTCCGCCGGGTGGGTCTCTGGAACTCCCTCGCCAACGGCTTCATCCTGGATGCCTTCGCCGGCCGCGCGGGTAGGGGACTGCCGGACAGCACGGACGCCTTCCGCACCCTCCTCCCCGCCCCCGGCGGCCGTCTCCCGGTGGTGCTCTGATGCCCGGATCCGCGCTCAGTGTCTTCCCGTTGGAGGCTTTCCTCGCCAGCCTCCCCTGGGTGGCCGCAGGCCTCCTGGCGCTGCTGGCGCTGACCTTCGCCATCGCCGTCCGGCAGAGCCGACATTCGGTCATCGACACCGTCTGGGGCCTCGGCTTCGTCGTCGTCGCCGCCATCTCGTGGCTGCTCTCCGCCGGCCACGGCGACGGCGGCCGCCGCCTTCTGCTCCTGGCGCTCGTGGCGGTCTGGGGCATCCGGCTGGCCGTCCATATCGGCCTCCGCGCCCGCGGCGGCCACGAGGATCCCCGGTATGTGGACATGCTCTCCTCAGCCCCCGGCTCCCGCAACGTCTACGCGCTGCGCCGCGTGTACCTCCCCCAATCTGTGGTGCTGTTTTTCGTCTCGCTCACCGTACAGGTGGGCATGTTCGGCACGGGAAGCCTCGGCTGGCTGGCGCTGGCGGGCGTCCTGCTCTGGATCGTGGGCTTCGCCTTCGAAACCGTGGGCGACTGGCAGTTGGCGAAGTTCAAGGACGATCCGTCCAAGCGCGGTACGGTTCTGAACACCGGCCTGTGGCGCTACACCCGGCACCCGAACTACTTCGGTGACGCGGCCGTCTGGGCCGGGCTCTTCCTCGTCGCCGCCGACTCCTGGCCCGGTGTGCTGACCATCCTCTCCCCCGCGCTGATGATCTGGACGCTGGCCGGCAAGACCGGCAAGCCGCTGACCGAGAAGGCAATGTCCGCCCGTCCCGGCTACAAGGAATACGTCGAGTCCACCTCCGGCTTCCTGCCGTGGCCGCCCCGCAAACCCGGCGAACCCGACAATTCCGGCAATTCCGGCAATTCCGGTAAGTCCCGGCCCAGCGGGCCCCGGACCAGCGGGCACTGATGGCCTGGCGGCCCAAGCCCAACGACCGCTTCTACCGTGTCATCGTCCGCACCGGCCTGGCGCTGCGGTGGCTGTTCCGGATCCGTATCATCGTCACGGGGCGGGAGCACCTCCCGGCGCCGGAGTCGGCCGCCGGTTCCACCGGGCGCACCTCCCGGCGGGTCACCCCGGGCCGGGGCGCCGTCGTCGCGATCACCCACTTCGGGTACCTCGACTTCGCTTTCGCCGAGCTGCTGCTGTGGTGGACCAGCGAGGCCCAGCTGCGCTTCCTGATCACCCAGGGAGCGGCCGACCACTGGTTCGCGGGCCCCGCCATTAGCGCCGCCGGGCACGTCGTCGTCGGATACGACACCGGCTCCCACGCCTACGACGCCGCCGTGCGGAAACTCCGCGACGGCGAGTACGTCGCCGTCCTGCCCGAGGCCGGCGTCAGCCGGAGCTTCAAGGTGCGCGGGTGCAAAACCGGCGCCGTTCGGATGGCCGCCGAGGCCGGCGTGCCGATCATCCCCGTCTCGGTCTGGGGGTCCCATCGCCTGATGACGCGCCAACAGTTGACCCGCCGCGGCGGCTTCTCCCCCCGCCTGGCGTGGCGCGCGCCGGTCCGGGTCCATGTCGGCGAGCCGCTGACCGTGGCCCCCTCGGACGACGTGCGGGCAGCCACCGCCCGGCTGCGCGGGGTCCTGCAGGCCGGGATCGACGCCGGCATCGCGGACTTCCCGCTGACAGCGGCCCCCGGCGCCTGGTGGATGCCGGCGGACCGCGGCGGCGGAGCTCCCAGCGAGCACGAACGGCGGCGGCTCGATGAAGCCGAGGGCCCGCGGCGCGCAGGCGGCCGCCGCCGATAGGCCGGATTCCCGCCGCTGGCCCACTAAACTCCATGGGGTAGAAAATCACACTCAATGGAGAGGTAGTCCTCTGTGGCAAACACAGCCCTGACGACCAGCGGAATCGAAGAACGCGGTCTCGCCCGGATAGCCCAACGGATGGCGGCGTGGACGGAGAAGTGGTTCCCGGATGCGTACATTTTCGCCCTGGCCGGCGTCGTCATCATCGCCGGGGCCGCCCTGGCGATCGGCGCCTCGCCCCAGTCGGTGGCTGATTCGTTCGGCAACGGCTTCTGGGACCTGACCGCCTTTACCCTGCAGATGGCCATGGTGGTCCTCACCGGCTATGTTGTGGCGACGTCCCCGCCCGTGGCCAGGCTCATCAACCGCCTCGCCCTGATCCCGGCCACCGCCCGCACCGCGGTGAGCTTCGTGGCGCTGATGTCGATGTCCGTGTCCTTCCTCAACTGGGGCCTCAGCCTCATCTTCGGCGGCCTGCTGGCGCGTGCCATCGCCCGCCGCAAGGATCTGACCGTGGACTACCGGGCGCTCGGCGCGGCCGCGTTCATGGGCCTCGGCGCCGTCTGGGCGCTGGGGCTCTCCTCCTCCGCCGCCCAGCTGCAGGCCACCGCGGCATCGCTGCCGCCGGCCCTGCTGAAGATCACCGGCATCCTGGACTTCGGCACCACCATCTTCACCTGGCAGTCGCTGCTCACCCTGGTCATCCTGATGGCCCTCACCACCGTGATCGCGCACTTCTCGGCGCCGCAGGGCGGCGCGATCCGCACCGCCGAGGTTCTCGGCGTCGACCTCGATGACGAACCGAGCGAGCCGGAGCCGCGCTCCCGCCCGGGCGAATGGCTCGAATACAGCATGATCCTGCCCATCCTGGCCGGTATCCTGACGCTCGGCTGGCTCGCCTCGCAGTTCCTCACCAAGCCGTTCCTGTCGGTGGTCAGCAGCCTCAACGGCTATCTGCTGGTCTTCCTGATCCTGGGCCTGGTGCTGCACGGCACGCCGCGGAATTTCCTGCAGGCCGTCACCAAGGCCGTCCCGGCCACGGCCGGCATCCTGGTCCAGTTCCCGCTGTACGCCGCGATGGCCGCGATCCTCACCAGGGCCACCGGCAACGGCGGGATGACCATCTCCGCGCACCTGGCCGAATTCTTCACGGACATCGGCAGCGGCGGCGGGTTCGCCGTCGTCATTGCGCTGTACACAGCGCTGCTGGGCCTGCTGGTTCCCTCGGGCGGCGGCAAATGGCTCGTGGAGGCGCCCTACGTGATGCAGTCCGCCACCGATGTGCAGATGAACCTCGGCTGGACCGTGCAGATCTACAACATCGCCGAGGCCCTGCCGAACCTGATCAACCCGTTCTTTATGCTGCCGCTGCTCGCGGTGCTGAAGTTGCGGGCCCGGGACCTGGTGGGCTTCACCTTCCTGCAGTTTGTCTTCCACCTGCCGGTGGTGCTGTTGCTGGTCTGGCTGCTGGGGATGACCTTCGACTTCGTCCCGCCGGTGATGCCGCCAGGTAAATAGCCACAAACGCAACCTGACCCGCAGCTGTGGCCGATATGACGCTCCATAACGGCCACAGATGCGGGTCAGTTGGGTTAAGTCCTAGGCCGGGTCGGAAACGACCAGGGTCTCGGTACCCTGTTCGCGGGCGTTGCCGCTGTCCAGCAGGGGCTCGACGACGGCACACAGCGCCGTCATCGAATCGTCCAGTTCCAGCAGCACGGGGTGCTGGAACGCGATGAGCGCCAGCAGGTCACGGACGGCGGCCTGGGCCTGCTCCGGGAGAAGCTGCGGCTCGTGGCCCACGAAAACGTCGGTGGGCTGGCCGGATGTGGCACCCTCGCCGCCCTCGATGTGCTCCCCGCCGGGGACTAGCGCCGCGTAGCTGACCGCGAAGGCCTCAAGCCGGCCCTTTTTGCTGGCCGGCACGCCCGGGCCGAAGGCACTGGCCTTCGGTGCGCGGAGCACAATCGCTCCGTGTGCGCCGCTGAGCTCGGCCAGGAACAGCCGCTGCACGGTGGCGATGCTGAGGTCCCCGGGGCTGTCCCAGCCGTGCACCGCCGTGTAGTAGCGGCCCACGACGTCGCTCAGCTCCACGGAACCGGTGGCAAGGTCTTCGATCTGTTCGGCGGCGGCGGCTTCGGAGCCGTCACCGAAGACCGCCAGCTTGAGCGCTCCGGGGTCGACGACGACGAGCCGGGACCGCTGGATCGCGGCCAGGCCCGCCGCCGCGGCGAAGGCCGCGCCCGGGGTGCCCGGTTCCACCTTGGTCCGGAACCTGGTGACGCCCGACGGCGACTGTGCGGCCTCGTGCCGGAGCATGGTCAGCAGGGTGGACCCGACGCCGGTGCGGCGGTGGTGCCGGTCCACCTCGATGTAGGCCCAGAGCCGTTCCGGGTGCAGGGACGCCTCGTGGACCACGCCCGCCGCGACCGGGACGGCCACGCCGTCGACGACGTCCTCAGCCACGATGCAGCGGCGCCACGGCGCGTTGCCGGAGGGTGCCAGGGTGCCGCGGAACTGCCCGGCCTGGACCGTTTCCGGGCCGCCCCACATTTCCAGCAGGGCAAGGTCGTCGCCGTCGCGCCATTCACGGTATTCGATCGCCATCTTCAGGCGCCGATCAGGCGGGCGGCCAGGTAGCCCTGCACCTTGTCCAGGGAGACGCGTTCCTGGCTCATGGTGTCGCGTTCGCGGATGGTGACGGCCTGATCCTCCAGCGTCTCGAAGTCCACGGTGATGCAGAACGGGGTGCCGATCTCGTCCTGGCGGCGGTAACGGCGGCCGATGGCGCCGGCGTCGTCGAACTCGATGTTCCAGCTCCTGCGCAGCTGCGCGGCGAGATCCTTGGCCTTCGGCGAGAGGTCCTCGTTGCGGCTCAGCGGCAGCACGGCCGCCTTGACCGGGGCCAGGCGCGGATCGAGCTTGAGCACGGTGCGGATGTCGACGCCGCCTTTGGCGTTGGGTGCCTCGTCCTCGGTGTACGCATCGATCATAAACGCCATGAAGGAGCGGGTCAGGCCGGCGGCGGGTTCGATCACATACGGGGTGTAGCGCTCGTTGGTGGCCTGGTTGAAGTAGCTCAGGTCCGCCCCGGAGGCCTTGGCATGGGTGGAGAGGTCGAAGTCGGTGCGGTTGGCCACGCCCTCGAGCTCCCCCCACTCGGAGCCCTGGAAACCGAAGCGGTATTCGATGTCCGTGGTGCCCTTGGAGTAGTGGCTCAGCTTTTCCAGCGGGTGCTCGAAGAAGCGCAGGTTGTCTTCCTTGATGCCGAGGCCCGTGTACCAGGACATCCGTTCCTTCATCCAGTACTGGTGCCACTGCTCATCCGTGCCGGGCTCGACGAAGAATTCCATTTCCATCTGCTCAAACTCGCGGGTGCGGAAGATGAAGTTGCCCGGCGTGATCTCGTTGCGGAAGGACTTGCCGATCTGGCCGATGCCGAACGGAGGCTTCTTGCGGGAGGTGGTCAGGACGTTGCTGAAGTTGACGAAGATGCCCTGGGCGGTTTCGGGGCGCAGGTAGTGCAGGCCCTCTTCGCTGGCCACCGGGCCCAGGTAGGTCTTGAGCAGCCCGGAGAATTCCTGCGGTTCGGTCCACTGGCCGCGGGTGCCGCAGTTGGCGCAGGCGATGTCCTTGAGGCCGTTCTCGGCCGGGCGGCCTTTCTTTTCCTCAAACTCTTCCAGGAGGTGGTCCGCGCGGTAGCGCTTGTGGCAGGAGAGGCACTCCACCAGGGGGTCGGAGAAGACATCCACGTGGCCGGACGCCTCCCAGACCTGGCGGGGCAGGATGACGGAGGAGTCGAGGCCGACGACGTCGTCACGGCCGCGCACCACGGACTGCCACCACTGGCGCTTGATGTTTTCCTTGAGCTCCGCGCCTAGGGGCCCGTAGTCCCAGGCGGAGCGGGAGCCACCATAGATTTCACCGGCCTGGAATACGAAACCCCTGCGCTTGGCGAGGGAAATGATCTGGTCGAGGACGGATTTTGCTGCCATGGGAACTCCACTTTCTACAGGGCCGCTGGGTGCGGTCCGCGGTCTCAGCCCCGGAACCCCCGGCTGGTTGCCGGACGGGGCACTAAAAACGCAAAACAAACAAAGCTGTGGGTGCAAATTGCGGGGGCTAACTGCCGCTGTTGCTCAGTGTCGCTGCGGCCAAATGCCGCGGTGCAGCTGCGCCTCCTAGCCTACCGGGCTGCCGCCCCGCCGGGGCTACCACTTCAGGGCTACCGCTTCAGGGCGCCTTTGGGCCAGGGCAAGGTGGCCAGGACGATCGCCGCCAGGGTCAGGATGGTGCCGAGTACCGTAGGCAGGGCCACGACGGTCCCCGGTGCCGGGAAGGCGACGTCCAGGCCGAGTGAGCCCAGCAGCTGGCCGGAAATCATTCCGAGCCCCGTCACCAGCACGCCCAGGCTGCGCACCAGCAGGGCGCCCACCCCGATGAAAACGCAGCCCATTGGCCCGCCGAGGTAGTACCACCACTCCCCCGGGAGCGGATTTCCGGTGCCGGCCACCCCGAGCTTGATCAGCCAGGCGGTCCAGAGCAGGACGGTGCCGGACACGAAGTTCACCAGCGTGGCCGTGATGGGGGTGCCGTAGTGGACCGTCGCGGTCCCGTTCATGGCCTGCTGGAAGCTCATCAGGAACCCGGCCAGCACGGGCAGCAACACCGGAACGAGTAACTGCAGCGCCCCGGATTCGGCCCCGGAAAGGCGCGGCGAGACGGCCCAGGCGACGGCGGCGACGGTCAGGACGCTGCCGAGCACCCGGATGCCGGTGATGGCCTTCTTGCCGGCGGGGCCGATCCCCATCCGGTCCACCAGCAGCCCGCTGAGTGTCTGACCGGTCACAGCCGCCACGGTGAACAGGGCTACGCCCAGCAGGCCCACGGTGAACGACTGGGTGAAAACGAAGAAGGCCCCGATGCAGCCGGCCAGGACGTAATACGGCGGGAAGTCGCGGTTCCGGACGGCGGGCAGGATCCGCGCCAGCCCGGCCCGGCCCCTGGCTAACGCCAGCGAAATGGCGATCATGAGCACCAGTCCGGTGCTGAAACTGACCACTGCGGCGGCGATTCCGTCCGCGAGCGCCGCGCCCAGCGCGCCGTTGATCCTGCCCTGGACCGGCATCAGCAGCCCTGCGGCCACGGCCAGTGGCAGGCCGGCGATGAGGGGCATCCGGGGTGTGTGGGTCATGGCTGTCACTTTACGTCAGGCATTATTGCATTATGAGCAACCCGGAAATTGAAGAGATCCCCATCCGCGACGACATGATCCGGCTGGGGCAGCTGCTGAAACTCGCCAGCCTGGTGGAGGACGGAGTGGAGGCGGCGGAGCTGGTCAAGGGCGGCCTGGTCAAGGTCAACGGCGAGATCGACGACCGCCGCGGCCGCCAACTCCACCACGGCGACACCGTCACGGTCAACGGCAGGACCGTGAGGATCAGCACCCCGGCCGGCAGCTAGTGTTCCGTGTTAATGGTTTGTTTGCGTTTCATCTTGCCCAGTAGATACTCCGCGGACTTGGTCCAGGTGAACGGTTTGGC
>NZ_JAXCID010000051.1:0-25300 GCF_035985125.1 Arthrobacter sp. CG_A4
CCGGCGAACCGGAACGGACAGGCGCACCGCTACGCGCGCATTCTCAAATGATTCTTCGATACCTGCTTCGCGCGCATTTTCTATGAGTCAACGCGGACCCTTGTGGCCGTGAGCCTCGAGGTGTACCGGCTCACCCAGGACAGCCTCTACGTTGGCCTGCTGAGTATCTTCGCCCTGGGCCCGCTGGTGGTCGGCGGCCTACTGGGCGGCTCCATCGCGGACGCCCGCGACCGCCGCAAGGTCGCATTGCTGGCCTCCTCCGTGCTGTGGGCGACCGCCGCCTGCCTTGCGCTGCAGGCCTGGCTCCAGTTGGGGAATGTGTGGCTGCTATACGTCCTCGTCGCGGTGCAGAGCGGCGCGCAGGCCATCAACCAGCCGGCCCGCAGTGCCATCATCCCGGTGCTGGTCCGCAAGGAGTTGTTGCCTGCGGCGAACGCCCTGAGCATGATCAGCTTCGGGCTGACCCTGACGGCCGGGCCGCTGCTGGCCGGGGTGCTGGTGGCGTCCATCGGTTTCGCCTGGACCTACACTATCGACGTTGCCACGTTCGCCTTCGCGTTCTGGGCGTTGCTGAAGCTGCCAGCCATGCCGCCGGGAGCACACGCCAGGCCCGCGGGGCTGCGCTCCGTCATCGAGGGCTTCCGCTTCCTCGGCACCCGGCCCAACCTGCGCATGACGTTCATCATCGACCTCGTCGCCATGATCTTCGCCCAGCCGCGGGCCCTGATGCCCGCGATCGGAGCGCTCATGCTTGGCGGCGGCGAAGCCACCGTGGGTGTCCTGCTGGCCTCCACTGCTGTCGGCGCCTTCCTGGCGGGCCTCTTCTCCGGCCCGCTCGGGGCAGTCCGGAGGCAGGGCGCCGCCGTCGTCTGGTCCGTGATGGGCTGGGGCGCCTCGATTGCGGGCTTTGGCCTCGTTGTGCTGCTCGCCGGCCGTTCCGGCGCCGACGGCGTCACGCTGTGGCTCCTTCCCGCTGCGTTGTGTTGCGGGCTGGCCGGGATCGCCGACTCCGTCAGTGCCGTGTTCCGCACCACCATCCTGCAGGCGTCCGCCCCGGACCACCTCCGGGGCAGGCTTCAGGGCGTGTTCATCGTGGTGGTGGCAGGCGGGCCAAGGGCGGGGGACATGCTCGCAGGCGGCACAACCAAACTCTTGAGCGAGGGCTGGGTTCTTCTCCTGGGCGGTGTGCTCTGCGTAGCCGTGGCGTGGACGGTGGCGCATCTGCAATCGGGCTTCCTGCAATACGACGCGCGGCACCCCGTCCCGTAGCGGTTTGCTGTCTACGGGCGGATCCGCGGATTCTGGCAAGTACTGGCAGATCAAGGCCTTAGAGCCACAGTGCACCAGCATCACAACTGCCCGTCGTTGTCCGTCCGGCCGCCGCAGATCTGGCGACGCGCAACGGCTGACGACGCGCCAAACGTCTGGCGCCGCGCAAAACGCCTGGCGATGCTGGTATTCCGGCATCGCCAGCCCTTTTGCGCGTCCCAGGAGGCTTAGCGCGTCGTCACGTTAGCTGCGGAAGTTCACGAACTGCAGGTCGGCCTCATCGAAGCCCTTCAGCAGGTTCATGGTCTCCTGGAGATCGTCGCGGGACTTGGAGGTCACGCGGAGCTCGTCGCCCTGGATCTGGGACTTGACGGATTTGGGGCCCTCATCGCGGATGAGCTTATTGATCTTCTTTGCGAGGTCCTGCGCGATGCCCTCTTTGATGGTGGTCTCGAGCCGGAACTCCTTGCCGGAGGCGTAGGGCTCGCCCGTGTCCAGGGACTTCAGCGAGATGCCGCGGCGGATGAGCTTGGACTGCAGCACGTCCAGGACCGCGAGGACGCGCTCTTCGGAGTTGGCCTTCATGAGGATATTCTCGCCGCTGAAATCGACCTCGGCACCGACGCCCTTGAAGTCGTAGCGCTGGACTAGTTCCTTCTGCGCCTGGTTCAGCGCGTTGGCTACTTCCTGTTTGTCTACCTTGCTGACGACGTCGAATGTGGATTCGCCTGCCATGACTGTCCTCCTGATGGTGGCTGGGTGCCCGGTGAAGGGCCGTGGTTTCTGCATTCCAGCCTAGTACGGATGCCTCTGTTGTGAAGGCCGGCGGGAAAGGTCATGGTTCACAGTCCGCTCAAAGCTGATATGGGGCGGGAACGAAGCTTGGGTATCCAGAGTTGCAAGGGTTGGAAGTTTTCCTCGAAAGGCACAGCACATGCACCGCAAGGCCATCCGTTACGTCACCCGTTCCACCGCAGCAGCCGCCGGCAGTATTGCCAGCGCCGCGACCTCGGTGGCCGCCGCGGCGCTGGCCGCCTCGATCATCTTCAGCCCGGCCGCCGAGGCCTCCTCCCGGCTCGACGGCGTTCATGCGGACCTGGCACGTGCAGTGCAGTTGAACCAGATCACAGAGGAGCAAGCGGCAAAGTTCGAGTCTAAAATCGCCGGGCGCATCCTTGGGGAAGCCTGAGTTTCCGGGCTTCGTGGAGCCCTTGGGCGCCGATTCGATTCTTCGGCCGAAGTTCTGTAAAGTTGTCTTGCCCGCGGTTAATGGAAGCGGAACGGACTGGAAACAGGCGTTCCGAATACGGAGGCCGCGTGTGATCTTCTTAGGAAGTTCGGCAGATTACCCGAGCGGCCAAAGGGGGCTGACTGTAAATCAGCTGGCAACGCCTACGGGGGTTCGAATCCCTCATCTGCCACCCTTGAAAGAGTCCTCGGAACCACCAGGTTCCGGGGACTCTTTTCTTTTGCCCTAGCTGCCCGGGCCCGAGTCAAAGCGTGATGCTGCGTGAGCGTACGGCCCTGGGGCGGACGCAGGGCCTAGCCTCACTCCCGGTCGAGCCCGAGGAGTCTCTCGTTGGTGTAGCCATCGGAGCAAGCCAGCGGTCCGGCTTGGTCGCTGCCGGACTATCGCCAGCCTGGCAGGGCTAGAGTCATCACAACTGCATGAGTTGGGGGATTGATGGGAATGTCTGAAGTGCACCTGAGACAGGGAACACGCTACAACCGTCTGGCCATAGCGTCCCTGGCCTTGGCAGGACTTGCCGTGATAGGCACCATCTTCGCGGGGGTAGCCGTGATCGCGGTCTTCGCCGTCGGTGCGGGCCACGTGGCGCTTAACCAGATCAAGCTGGTCGGAGAGCGGGGTCGGGGCTGGCTGTCACGGCCCTGGGAACCGGCTACGCCCTCGCCGCCGCCGCGCTCATCTCCACCGTCTACTCCGCCGTAAGCTTTGCAGTTCAGCAACAGTAGTAGCAGGCGCGCGGCCGCGAGCGCGGCCGTGCGCTGTGAACGCCGGCCGCACCCAGCTGAGTCCAGCCGGAAACCCGCGCCCATTGAGAGGTACCTTCCCGCTGCGGTGGCGAGAGGGCCTTACTCGAATCGCGTGACTGCGACGGCGGTACTGCCACGGATGAGACTGAATGTCGCCGCCACCGCAGCGAGGGCCAGGAGCAGGCTCAGGGCCAAAGTGGCGAAGTAGTCGGGCGCCGGCCAGGTCATCCGGTAGGAGTCGTTGATGCCTGTGACCATCAGCCACGCCACGAGGAAGCCAAGGCCAATCGAGAGCAGCAGCACGGTGAGGAGTGGGACGGCTGCTTCACGGGTGATGACCCGGCGCAGGACGGAGACGGGCATCCCCATCAGCCGCATCAGGCCCAGAGCTCGCTTCCGGTCCAGGATGGCGGAGGCCGTGGCGACGGCCAGGGACAGGCCTGCGATGGCGATGGCGGCGAACATACCGAGGTAGGCGAGCACGGCCAGGCCCTGAATCAGGCGGCCGGTGGACTGCAACGTGATGTCCGACGGGGAGGTGGCCGGGGTGGCGGTGACGCCTGAACCGTTCAGTGCTGTCCGGGCGCGGTCCATGGCCTCGGGTGTCCCGTCTGTGCCGACCACGATCACCACCGGCACCAGTGCGTCCAGGTTCGCCGCGGGCGCCGGGGTCAGTGTCAGCGGCTGCGTTGTCCAGGCGTAGAGGAATGACCTGTCGACGGTGACGGCCTCTGTTGCCGGGATGTCCTTGAATCCCAGACCGGGAGCATCCGCGGCGCGAAGGTAGATGTCCGGGCCGGGATCCCTTTCCTGGAGCGCCGCCGGGCCATAGCCGACGACGGCGCTTCGGATCCCGGACAGCTTTGCGGCCCGGCGCGCGGCCTCCCCGGCCTGGGCCGGAGTGTGTCCGGCGTCCACGGCCGAGTGGAGGCTGGTGGGCTGAAGCAGGCCGGCCCGGGCCGGCGGCGTCCCGGTGGTCTGGATGACGCTGGATGCCCCGGCGAAGACGGAGACGACGAACACCGCGATCACCAGCCCGGATACGGAACGGAAGGTCGCCACCGGTGTTCGTTGGATCCGGCTGGCGGCAATGACTGCCGCAGCGCTGCGCGCCCGGCGTAATCCTGCCCTGCTGACCAACTGCGTCAGCCAGGACCCGATGGCTACGATGCCCACCAGGATCAGCACAAATCCACCGATGAGCAGCGGTGATTCAAGCCACGGCAGCCGCACTTGCAGAACCCGGATGATGGCTACGGCCGCGGTCATGGCGGCCAGCCCGGTCAGTAGGGGCACGCTCCGCCACATGGTGGGTGTTTTTTCGTGCACGGCCCGCGTCACGCCCAGTGGGCCAATGCCTGCCCGGGCCGTGCGGTGCGCGGCAACGAGTGACGATGCCGCCACCACCACGGCGACGACGGCGGGGGCCGCCACCGGGCCGGTGGCCAGATCGGCGGCGAACATCCGGGTGCCGTTGACCGGTATCTGCGCGGCGGCCGGCCGCAGCACGGCGGCCAGCGCCACGCCCAGCAGCGCACCGGTCAGGCTGGGGACGGCGGTTTCGATGGCGGCGATCCGGGACACTACCTGCGGGGACGCGCCGATGAGCCGCAGGGTGGCGAACCGTTCCCGGCGCTGGGCAGCACCGAGGCCGGTGACAATGCTGATCAGCAGGAGAACGGGGAAGAACACCGCGATGGCCCCGATGGACAGCACCGTACTGTAGGCGGCCGCGCTGCCCCCGTAAGGCTTGGTGGTGAAATCTGATACCAGGGATGCTCTCCCGCTCTGGCGGAGTTCGGCTTCCGTTGCACCGGTGATGACGATCAGGGAATCCGGTCCGGGAAGGGCGGCATCGTCAATCGTCCCGGCAAACTGACCGAACCGGTCTCCGAGCTGGTCCCGGGGGGTTGATTCGATCAGTCGCTGCAGGGCAGGGGAGGCGTGGTAGCGACCCGGCGCCGGCGGGTTGCCGATGCCGGGAATCTGAACGGTCGCCGTCGAAAGTGCGGCGAAGTCGCGGCGGTTGATCAGCTGATCGCGGAAGACCTCCACCGGGTCGGCCCGCATGAGCGCCGTGTCCGTGGTCAACGGCACCGGTGTTGCCGGTCCCGAAACGGTGGGATCACCGGCCGCCGCCGGAACGGACACCGCGGGGCTGCCGGTTTCACGCAGCCAGGCGCCGCGGTCATCGCGGCCGCTCAGGCCGTTGGCGCCGCCCCAGAGCAGCAACAGCAGGCAGACCCCGACGGCGACCCCTCCAGTGATTCCGGCGAGCCTGCCGTAGGCGGAACGGCTGCCGACGACTGCCAGCTTGAGTAATCCGGGATTCATACCGCGACCCGGTGGCCGGCGCCGATGGCGCCGTCGCGCACGATGACTTCCCGGTCGGCGTAGGCTGCGGTGCGCGCGTCGTGGGTGATCATCACCACGGTGGTGCCGGTTTCCCGGACCAGCTCGAGCATCAGCGTCAGCACGTTCTCTGCTGCGAGGGAATCCAGCGATCCGGTGGGCTCATCGGCGAACACCACGGCAGGGGATGTCACCAGGGCCCGGGCGACGGCGACGCGCTGGGCCTGGCCGCCGGAGAGTTCACCGGGCAGTTTGGCGCCCAGCCCGTCCAGGCCGAGACGGTCCAGCAGCTCCGTGGACCGGCGGAGCGCCTCAGGCCGCCGGGTCCCGGCCAGGAGCAGCGGGATGCTGACGTTATCCGCCGCCGTGAGCTCCGGGAGAAGCTGACCGAACTGGAAGACGAACCCGAAATCGGTCAGCCGCAGCCGGGCCCGTGTCGGCTCGGCGAGGGCACTGATCTGCAGCGGGGGCCGCCCGGCGGGGCGGTAAGTGACCGCACCGCCGTCGGCGGCTAGGACACCGGCCAGGCAGTGCAGCAGGGTGGACTTACCCGAGCCCGACGGGCCCATGACGGCAAGCACCTCCCCGGGGTGGACGTCGAGGTCGATGCCGCGCAACGCCGCGGTCTGCCCGAAGGAGTGGTGCAGGCCGCGGGCGCTGAGGATGGGTGCGGCGGCGTCAGTGGTGTTCATGCGCTCCGGAGCTCCTTCGTGAGTTGACTCAGGCGGGCGCTGGTCAGGTCGATCCAGCGCAGGTCAGCTTCGATGTGGAACAGGCCGTGGTCACACATCAGGACCTGCAGCAGCTCCGCGCCCTGTTTCAGGCGCGTCAGTTCACGCATGCGAACCATGTGCTCCGCGCGCTGCACATCGAGCAGCCGGTCGGCGTCGTCGTCGAGCAGCAAGGCGATCACGGTCTTCGCGAAGAGGTTGCTTTGGAGGGACTCCGAGGGCACGTCGGGGGTGAACAGCCACTGACGGACCTTGTCTTTGCCCGCCACGGTGATCTCGTACTTCTTACGGTCCGGGCCGCCGCCGGTCTCCTCACCCAGAGCCCGGATCAGCTCATCGCGGACCATTCGGGCCAGGGTGGAATACACCTGCCCGAACGCCAAGGCCTTACCGGCGCCGAAGTAGCGGTCATAGGAATGCTTCAGGTCGTAGCCATAGCTGGGCGCCCGACCCAGCAGGCCCAGGAGGGTGAGGGAGTTATTCACACCCCTATCTATACGCTGAGTGCATAGTGAAGTCCAGCTTTGAAAGCGGTGCGACGAAACTGTGTGTCAGGGCCCTGCCGGCGCCCTGGGCCGGGCGTGCAGTTGGCGCGGACCAGGCGACCGATAGGAGAACTGGCCGGATGGAGAGGCGTCCGCTTACGGAAGAGGCCCGCCCGCGGCGGTTCTGAGGTGCGTGCCCGGCAGTTTCTCAATCAGCCGCCGGGGCGAAGCGCCCTCCAGCGCCAGCCACATAATGCGGCCGTCCGCCGTTGCGGCCTCCACCTCGCCCCGGTCAATGAGCTGTCCGTTGTTGTGAACCTCGATGTGTTGTCCGATGAGCAGGGTCCAGTCATCTGCAGGCCGCCAGGGAATGTAGTCATCAGGTCCGCTGTCGCTTTGCAGGTTAAGTCCGGACATGTTCACCACGTTCCCGCCGGACCGAGTTGCCGCCGGACCGGCGACTCCCGAGACCGGCACCCGCTATTCCTTGACCGCCCCGGCCGTGGCATTCATGATCCGCTTCTGGAAGATAAAGAATACGATGGCGACGGGAATGGTCATGATGGCGGCGGCTGCCAGTTTCAGCGGATACTGTGTTCCCGAACTCAGCTGGCCCGAGGACAACTGGGCCACGCCCTTCGTCAGAGTGGTCAGTGCGGGGTCCTGGGTTGCGACGACGAAGTGGCTCAGCTCGTTCCAGGAGCCTTGGAAGGACAGGATGACAATGGTCATGACTGCCGGAACGGACATGGGTAGGACGATGGACCAGAAAGTGCGGAAGGTACCGGCGCCGTCCACCTTGGCTTGCTCCTCGACGCTCACGGGGATCGATTCGAAGAAGTTTTTCATGATGAAGACCCCTGCGGCGTCGGCCAGGAGCGGGATGACCATGCCGAAGTACGAGTCGTAGATCCCCAGTTGGTTGATGACCAGGAACTTCGGAATCAGCAGCACCACGCCGGGGACGGCCATAACGGCGATGAGAGCCGCGAACACGACGGACCGTCCGCGGAAGCGGAGCCGGGCCAGGGCGTAGCCCGCCAGCAGGTCAAAGAACACCCGTCCGGCTGTGACCAGTACCGTGACCACGATCGAGTTCTGGAACCAGAGCGGAAAGTCTGAGTTCAGGAACAGGCGTTCGTAGGCGGCTGCGGTCCAAGTCGGCGGTATCAGGGACAGCGGATCCGCAGCAGCCGCCGGCTCGGTCTTGAAAGACGTGGCGATGTTGATCAGGAAGGGGAAGATGTACACGATCGCCAGCAGGATCAGGACCACGTAGGTAAGCCAACCCCAGGTTACGGGCTTCCGCAAACGCCCCGTGGTTCCAGGCGCGGGCCGCCGCTGGGGAGTCTTTGGCGCTGCCGGCTGCGGCCCATCGGCGACGGCGGGTGAGCTGGTGTGGGGCACGGTCACGGGGTTCCTCCCTTGGGCGGCGGCGGGTTGAAGCGCTTGCGGCGCGGAACGGTGGTGCGTTCACGAAGGATCAGCCGCTGGATGAGGGCAAGAACGATGATGATGGCGAAGAGCAGGAAGCCGATCGCCGCTCCCTGTCCCCACTGCTGGTTGTTGAAGGCGGTACTGAAGGACAGGTAAGCCGGTGTGAGGGTGGTCTTTGCCGGGCCGCCCTGGGTGCCGGTGTAGATCTGGTCGAACACCTGCCAGGAGCCGATGAGGCCGAGGGTGACCACGGTGAACAACGTAGGGCGCAGCATCGGCAGGGTGACGAACCGGAACCGCTGCCAGCCGCTGGCGCCGTCGAGCATGGCTGCTTCCTGGAGTTCGCCGCGGAGGTTCTGCAGCGCTGCGATGAAGAGCAGCATAAACGTTCCGGAGGTGGTGAAGACGGCCATCAGGATGAAAGCGGACATCGCCACGGACGGTCCGGACAGCCAGTCCCACCAGCTCACGCCCAGGAACGAAGAGCCGGCCAGGGCCGCGGGCGGGGTGCTGACACCCAGGCTGCGGGCAACCAGGTGCAGCACGCCGTTGGGATCCTGGAACCAGTTGGGGCCGGCGATGCCGACGAGGGCGAGGATTTTGTTGACCACACCGCTGGCGCTGAAGAGGAAGAGCCACAGCACGGTGATGGCTACGGAACTGGTCACGGACGGGAAATAGAACGCGGTGCGGAAGAAGCCCCGTCCCTTGAGGATGCGCCGGTTCACCAGCACCGCCAGCAGCAGCGAGAGTGCCGTCTGCAGCGGAACGGTGAGAATGACGTAGTAGACGTTGTTTCGCAGTGCCGTTCCAAAATCGCGTGCAGCCAGGCCTCCGCCGGAAAGGATGGCATCGTAGTTTTTGGTTCCGACGAAGCCGGTGCCCGAGAAGGGGCTGCCGCGGCCAGTCCAGTCGGAGACGCTGACCCACGCAGCCATGGCCACCGGCAGGGCCAGGAACAGCCCGAGGATGATCACCACGGGCGCTATAAAGAGCCACCCGGTGGCGTTCTGGCGTCCGTGGACACCGGAACGCCGCCGGGCCAGCAGCTGTGGCGCCGCGGTCATTTGGCCAGGACCGCGGTCATCTCGGCCTGGACGGCATCCAGAATGGTTTTCGGGTCGGACGTCTTGAGCGTGGCCAGCTTGGCGTTCAGGTCCTTGATGACGTCGGCCGCCCCGGGCTGCGAAGGCAGCGACTGGGCGTATTCGGCGCCGGCCAGGGAGGCGGCCTGGGCCGGGAACGTTGACTTGAACTCGGCTGCGGCGGACTCAACGGAGGGCATCACGCCGAACGCCTTGGCGAAACCCATCTGGTTCTGCGTGCTGGTCAGCTGCTCCACCAGTTTCTTCGCGGCGGGCTTGTTCTTGCTGTCCGCGGCGATGCCCCAGCAGTTGGTGAACTGCAGGGTGCCCTTGCCCTTGGGGCCGGCCGGGAGCTCCACGGTGCGGTACTTCACGTCCGGGTAGTCCTTGGACAAGGCCCCGCCGATCCAGTTGCCCTCGATGGTCATGGCCGAGAGACCCTTACCGAAGGCCTCGCCGCCCCAGCCCGCGCCGAGCTCTGAGGAGTACTTCGCGGTTCCGTCGGCGAGCATGGACTTGACGAAGCCCAGGGCCTCGATGTTCTCCGGGCTGTTGATGGTGGCCGTCTTGCCGTCCTCACTCACAAAGGAGCCGCCGGCCTGCGGGAAGAAAGCGCCGATCCGTGCGATTTCCGGGCTGAAGGACAGCCCGGTCGTGGGACCGCTGGTCAGCTTCTTGGACGCCGCGGCCAGCTCATCCCAGGTGGTGGGGATGTCGCCGTCGCCGAGTCCTGCGGCGGTCCATTTGTCCGTGTTGATCACCAGGGAGAGGGTGGAGAAGTCCTTGGGTGCGCAAAAGAGTTTACCGTCGTAGCTGAACGCCTTCGCGAGGCCCGGGTAGAAGTCGGCCTTGTTGGCGAGCGAGTCGCCGTACGGCTCCAGCGAACCGTTGGCGGCGAAGCCTGCGAACTGGTCGGTGGAAACGTAGAAGACGTCCGCCGGTTTGCCCGAGGCAAAGCCCTGGCTGAGCTGCTGCACCATGTCGGAGGCGACGCTGACGGAGGCCTCGGTTCCGGAGGCCTTGGACCAGTCGGCGACGGCGGACTTGACCGCCGTCGTTTCCGCGTCACCGGAGCTGCCGATCAGGACACTGACGGGCCCGGATCCGGTGGCCTCGGCACCTCCGCTCGGGGCCGGACTGTTGAATCCGGACCCGCACGCGCTGAGTGTGAGGGCTCCGATGACGACGGCGGCGCCGCTGACCATTCTCAGTGTTTGGGTTCGTGCCATGGGTCAATCTCCGTTTCAATAGGTGCGCCCACCGTTGGACGCGCAGTAATTCATGGATAGTCGGGCAGATCTTTGGGTGATGCGGGTGGTGCGGTTTGCGGTGGTTCAGCGGGACGACGGGCTGGCGAGCGGGCCGCCGCCGTCGCGCAGGACCAGCCGCGGCTTCAGCAGCCGGTGGGCCGCCGGGACCTGCTCCTCCGCTGAGCCGTCCAGGACGTGCCGCAGGATGTCAGCGATCTCGCGGGCAGCCTCTTCCACAGGCTGGGCGACGCTGCTGAGTCCCATGGCGGCCGCCACTGGCGTGTCGTCGAAACCGATCACCGCCGGCGGAGTGCCGGGCGCCGCCGCCCGCAGCTGTTCGGACGCACCAAGGGCCAGCGAATCACTGGCGCAGACCACGGCGGTGGCACCCCTTTCCAGAAGCAGGCGTGCGCCCTCCGCCCCCTGGCGGGTCCCGTCGGCGACGCCGACGGACAGGGACTCGAGGTCTGCCGGCGGAACAGTTCCCGCAAGGGCGGACGCCCAGCCGCTGCGCCTGTCGTCCCCGACTCCGGAGCCGGCCGGCCAGCCAAGAAATCCGATCCGCTGATGGCCCCGGCCGAGCAGATAGCGGGTGGCCTCCGCCGTGCCGGCCTGCCCGTCGACGTCCACCCAGGAGTGGGTGCAGTCCTCGTCCCCGCCGGAATCGCGCCAGGGGCGGCCGAAGGTCACGAAAGGGATGCCCCTGGCCAGCAGCCAGTCACTCCGGGCGTCACCGTGGTGTGTGCCCGTGAGGACGAAGCCGTCGAGGTCCGAGGCTTCCAGCAGCTCACTGTAGGAGCGGATTTCTGCCTCGTCGTCGCGTGCGGCAAACAGCGTCACCCGGTAGCCGTGCTCCTGCAGGTTCTCGGTAAGCGAATGCAGGAATCGGTCCAGGATCGCACCGTTGATTCCATCCACGGTGGGCATGAGCCGGAAGCCCAGATTCCGTGACCGCCGCGTGCGCAGCTGCCGTGCGGCGGTGTTGGGGCGGTAGCCCGTAGCCGAGATTGTCTCGTTCACACGCCGCAAGGTTTCCGGCTTGACGCGTTCGGGCGCATTGATGGCGTTCGATACTGTCTGCCGGGACAAGCCCAGCTGTTCGGCCAGGCTGACCAGGGTGGGCCTCGACGCCATTGTTCCTCCGGATACTGAGTGCGATGCGGGTGTTGAACGTTCATATTCTGGATGGAGCTGTATTTGAACGATCAAAAGAGATATCCTCATCATGGATTGTGGCGCCGGTCACTGTCAACTACCCGGCGCGGATTGCTTCACTATTCCCCCCACTTCGCAACCAGCAGGGTCCCGACGGGCCCCCAGGAGGAACCACATGACCCAACGCCAGCCATTTCTGCACGACCTGGATGTTTTGCTCGCCGCACCGATGCAGGTGTGGAGCGGCCATGACGGGCAGCTTCGGCCCGGCGCAGCGCAGGGGATCTATTGCGCCGATACCCGCGTGATTGACGAGGTCATCCTGCGGGTGGGCGGAGAGGAGCCCGAGATGATCGGGAGCAGCCACACGGGAGGCGCAACGGCGTCGTTCCAGGCCCTGGTCCGGACCGTCGGCGCCGAAGGAAGCGACCCTCTGGTCCGGCTCACCCGGACCCGCACGGTGGCGACGGATGGTGCTTCCGAGCAGATCGTGCTCAGCTCCGACCTCTCGAGCGACGTCACCGCCGTGGTGGAGATTGTGCTGGGCACTGACTTTTCGCCCATGGAGACGGTGAAGTCCGGTGCGGCCCCGCACCCGGTCAGTCCGGATGAGCACGACGGCGTGTGGCACGCCGCCGCCGGGGGAGTCACCTCGGCGGTCAACGCCGCCGGGGCGTCCGCCACTCAGGACGCCCATAGGCTCCGGCTGCGCTGGGAACTCACCGTCCCGGCACACGGAACTGCCGCCGCCGAGTGGTCGGTACGCGCCGCGGACAGCGAGGCGCCCGTGACCGCAGCGCGCCGCGCCGCCCCGGCGGAGCTCCGGGTCCGCGCCGACGACCGTCGGCTCGCGGCGCTGGCGAACCGTGCCATGGCGGACCTTAACGGACTGCGGATGGCCACGGCCCAGGCCCCGGATGACGTTTTCCTGGCCGCGGGTGCGCCCTGGTTCTTCACCCTCTTTGGGCGTGATTCACTTATCGCGGCCCGCATGCTGCTGCCCGTGGACCCGGAGCTGGCGGCCGGAACCCTGCGGACGCTGGCGGCGCGGCAGGGAACCCGGAGCGATCCTGAGACCGCGGAACAGCCCGGCAAAATCCTTCATGAGCTGCGCCGCGGCGAGCTGCGCTTCCCGGAAGGCAGCGATCATGAGGGGCTGGCGCTGCCGCCGGTCTACTTCGGCACGGTGGACGCCACCCTCTTGTGGGTTTCCCTGCTCCATGACGCCTGGAAGTGGGGCATGCCCGCCGCCGAAGTCGAAGCCCTGCTGGGCAACCTGGAGCATGCCCTCGTCTGGCTGAAGGATTGGGCGGACGCCGACGGCGACGGCTTCCTGGAGTACATCGACGAGACCGGGCACGGCCTGGCCAACCAGGGCTGGAAGGACTCCGGCGACTCCATCCGGTGGAATGACGGCTCGCTCGCGACCGGCCCCATAGCCCTGGCCGAGGTCCAGGGCTATGCCTATGAAGCCGCTGTCAACGCCGCTGACATGCTCGACGCTTTCGGCCGCCCGGACGGGGCCGAATGGCGGGACTATGCCGAGGATCTGGCCGGCAAATTCCGGGCCTCCTTCTGGTGCGCCGACGACCTCGGCCCGTACCCGGCCATCGCGCTGGATGCGGACAAGCGAGCCGTTGACGGGGTGGCGAGCAACATGGGCCATCTCCTCGGCACCGGCATCCTCAACGCCGAGGAATCCGAGGTGGTGGTGCAACGGCTGATGCACCCGTCCATGTTCTCCGGCTTCGGCATCCGCACCCTGGACACCCGAAACGCGGGCTATTGGCCGCTGCGGTACCACGCCGGGTCCGTCTGGTCCCACGACACCGCTGTGATCCTGCAGGGCATGGCCAAGGCCGGGCATTCGGGCGAGGCCGCACAGATTGCCGCGGCGCTGCTGAACGCTGCGGAAGGATTCGGCTATCGGTTGCCTGAATTGTTCTCCGGGGACACCCCGGAGCAGGGGGGTCCTCTGCCGTACCCGGCTTCATGTCGTCCGCAGGCCTGGGCGGCGGCCTCCGTCGTGCCGATGATGCTGGCCACGCTCGGACTGAAGCCCCAGGGCCCCGGGGATCTGCCCGTCAGCTCGGCCACCAGCCCGACGCCGTTCGGTGCCTTGCGCGTGGACGGTCTCCGGTCGGCTGCGGCTGGATTCAGTGTGCAGGTCGAGGCCGGCGGCCGGGTGACTGTGCTCCCGGCCTGACCGCGCCCTGCGTAAGTGGCCCTCAGGCCTTGGGCCGGTACCTCACGCCTTGGGCCGGTACCGCCGGCGCAGGGCCGCAGCAAGATCCCTGAGGTCGCCGATGACCAGGTCGGGTGCGACGAAGTACGGCGGGTACTCCTCCTGCTTGCGGTTTAGCCACACGGTGCCCAGCCCGGCGCGGGATGCCCCGTGGATGTCCCATGGATGCACCGCGACCAGGAGCATCCGGCCCGGATCCGTGCCACAGGCCGCCGAGGCGTAGTCGTAGGCGGCCCTGGCGGGTTTCCAGGCGGCTGCGTCCTCCACGGTCAGCAGCCGCTCGAAGCTGCCCCCGATCCCCGCATCCGTAAACAACTTCTGCGCGAGCCGGGAGGACCCGTTGCTCAGGGTCAGCAGCCGGTATCCGTTCGATTCCAGCCCAATAATTCCCTCGCGGACATCCGGATGCAGGGCCAGGGCGCCCATGCCCTCCATGATGTGCTCCACGGCCTGGTCCAGGCCCATCCGCAGGGACGTGCGCGCGAGGAGCCGGCGCAGAACATGAATGCCGACCGCCCGGAAACTGGCATTGTCCCCGGCGGCGGCAAGGGCAAAGCCATCCCGCAGCAGGGTTGCGAACCAGAGACGGGCCATCTCCTCCGGCGCACCGGCGTCCGCGAACCGGGTTGCCATCGGGGACATATCCGAGAGGGTTTCGTTGACGTCGAAAACAATGACGGTCGGGGAACTCAAAGACTCTCCTTCGGTGCAAAAGTCTATATCGGCTGCTATCACGCTATACCGGGGGCTGCCGCGCGGCCGAACAAACCCTTTGGTAAGTTAGCCGCCCAGGGAGATCCGCTGGGGTTGCCCGGGCTGGAGGCGCCTGCGACCATGGCATGGTGAACAGGCCTATTGGTTACTGGGTCAGGCGGCTGGATACGTCGCTGGAGATGCAACTCGATGCCACGCTCGCCCGTCTCCGGCTGAGCAGGCGGCAGTGGCAGGTCCTGAGTGCTTTGAGCTCAGGCCCCGTCACGCCCGCGGACGTGGCGGATATCCTGCGCCCTTTTAACACTTCTAACGCAGCCGACGGTGGTGACGCGCAGGAGCGGGACATGGCCGCGCTGGTTCGACAGCAGCTCGTGTCCCTGCTGGACGGTCACCTCGCGCTGACCGATGCCGGCTCCGCACTGCATTCCGAGGCGTCCGGGCTGTTGGAGGCTGCCCGCTATGAGCTCACCGCAGGCATCGGAGCGGATGAGTATGCCATGGCTGTAAGCGTCCTCGAACGTATGAGCAACAATGCAGACCGGCTCGGCATGCGGTGAGCTTCCATGTCCATGGCGGTAAAACTCATGGTGGGCTGCCGCTTACCTGGGCATGCCGGGATGGACTGCGACGAATTCGATCTTGTTCGCGGGCTGGACCGTCTTTTTAGGTGCCCGCGAGTAACCCTTCGCATCCAGGTGGTTCTCCGCCCGGTACACGGCGAGGGCCTCATCGTAGATTGTGTTGAGCTGGTGGCCGAAGAATTCCTCTGAGGATCCATCGGTGAACGCGACGGAGATGAGTGTGCTGCCAGGAAAGTGCCGGTTCATGCGGATGAAGCCTTCGGCGTCCTGCTGGAGAGTGATCAATGTGGATCCTGCCTTCTTTGTTGATGCCTCCCAGTCTCCCGCACCTCGACGCGCCTGCGTTACCGGCCAAAGGACGAAAGGGAAGGTCCCCGACTTGCGGGCGCGCAATCGGCGTGTTTGCCGGGACGGCACAGTAATGTTGTGCCGTTCGCCGTCCAAAATAAGGAGCCGTAGTGAAATCTTTTGCATGTGGTGACGTAGTGCCCGGTTGCGACGCCCGGTGGGTGTGCAGCACGGACGATGAAATCCTGGTCAACGTTGCGGCGCACGCCGCGGCCGCCCATGGGCTGGCCGAGCTTCCTGCCAGCCTCGTCCAGTCTGTGCACAAAGCCATCGTCCCGGTTAGTTGAGCGGTCCCGCGGCAGACGGACCGGCTCCCACCGGCTCCGCGTCAGCGGCACCGGACTGGGTAGAGCTGTTGGCGGCCGCCTGCCGCGGTGAAGGGCTCGCGGCGGCGTACCAGCCGATCGTCGATACCTCCCGGGGAACGGTGGTGGGGTACGAGGCGCTGGCGCGTTTCCCGGGATTCGACGAGAAGAACCCCGAAGTGTGGTTCGCCGCCGCGCGGGCACACGGCAAATCGGCGGAGTTGGAATCCGCTGCGCTCCGGACGGCCCTCGCGGCCCGGTCTACCCTGCCGCCCAACTGTTTCCTGACCCTCAACGTCTCGCCGGAACTGCTGCCCACCGAGGAAATCCGGAGTGTCTGGCGGCAGGAAGGGAACCTGGCCGGTCTCGTCGTCGAACTGACCGAGCAGACGCCCATCGACTCCTATCTTGAGCTCGAGCCGGACCTCAACCAGGTGCGCGCTGCCGGCGCGCTGATCGCCATCGACGACGCCGGCGCCGGCTATGCGGGGCTGCGGCACCTGCTGGCCCTGCGGCCCGCGCTGATCAAGATCGACCGGGAACTTATCCAGGACATCGACCGGGACGAGGCGAAACGCGCTTTGGTCGGTATGCTCGGCACATTCGCCAGCCACGTCGATGCGTGGATCCTGGCCGAAGGCGTGGAACGGGTGGAGGAGCTTGATGCGCTCGTGTCCCTCGGCGTCCCGCTGGTGCAGGGCTATTGCCTGGCCAGGCCCGCGCCGCCGTGGGCGCAGATCGACCTGGATCTGGCCCACCGGCTCGCCTCGAAACGCCCGGTCACGCATAAGACCGTGATCCGCGATGTCCTGGAAACCGCGACGACGGCCACCAGCGCCGCTCTCGCCGCGGAGGCCTTCGCGGACAACCCTGCCCTGCAGTCGGTGGTCCTGATCGGGGAGCACCTGCGGCCTATCGCGGTGCTGGACGCGGCCGCGGCGGGGCTCGGAATAATCAGCCCCGGCATGCGGGTCAATCTGGATACCCCCATCAGCGAAGCCCTTTCCCGGTCCATGACGCGGCCTCAGTCCAGCCGGTTCGAACCACTTCTGGTGACGGACAACGCCGGCCGGTACACCGGCGTCGCACGGATGGAACGGATGATTACGGCGCTGACGGCGACAGGCGGGTAGCTTGGGCGGCTGGGGTCCGGTGGCAGGCTCCGCCCGGGGCCGGGGCCGGGGCCGGGTCCTGGCCGGGGTCCGGGCCCGGGTCGATCATCCGCCGTCGGGATGCCTACTGCGCGCCTGCCAGCCGGTCCTTTGCCCGGTCTGTCCGCGGCCCCACCGGCACCAGTTCGGTGGCTTGCGCGAGTCCCTGGGTGGGCATCGAGACGTACATGCTTTCGGCATGGCTTACTTGGAAGGTCTCGTGCCAGATGCCGACGGCGCCCGGGACCTCCCGTGCACGTCGGTTGAACGCCGTCCAGGCAGGCCGGTGCCCGGATTCCGGCGCGCTCGCATAGGCGTACAGGTTTTCCACGGAGTCCCAGTACTGCACGATGACGGGACCGCCGGCGCCCATGCTGAAGCGGTATCCGAGCAGGCCGGAACCGGGTTCGGCCAGAAGCTCGGCCAGCATCTTCGGCATGGCGAGGAAGGCCGGCAGCCACAGGTCCGGGCGCCAGGGGCGGTTGATCCTCATGCCGATGAGGAACACCACCAGTCCGCCGGAATGGCGGTGCGTGAATCGTCCAGCGTTGATGCGTGCCATACTCTTCTCCTCACTAGATACTGTCACTCCCCAATAATGGAGAGTAGTACTATCTAAGTCAAGGAGAATCTTTTGCGCATCTCACAACTGGCAGCGGCCACGGGGGTTCCGGTGGCCACCATTAAGTACTACCGCCGCGAGAAACTGTTGCACGACGGCGTGCTCACCGCGGCCACGCAGGCGCATTACGACGACTCCCATGTCCGCCGGCTGAAGCTGATCCGTGCGCTCATCGGCACGGCAGGCCTCAGCGTGGCTGCAACCCGCGAACTGCTGCAAGGACTGGAGAACCCGCCGGAGCCAGGGCACGATCTGCTCGGACTGGCCCACCGTGCCGTCACCCGTCCGGCGGCGGACGGCGTCGACCTGGCGCCCGCGCAGGAACTGCTGGGCCGCTGGGGCTGGGGCGAGCAGGCCTGCGACCGGAACTCACAGGCTGCCCTCGTGGAGGCCCTCGACGGACTCTCCAGTGCGGGCTTCGAGCTGCCCGACGGCATGCTGGACCGCTATGCCCGGGCGATGCGGGACGTTGCGGAGGCCGACGTCGAAAGCGTTCCCACCGACTCGCCGGAAGCTGCGATGCGGTACGTGGTCCTCGGGACCGTACTGGTGGAACCGGTCCTGCTGGCGATGCGACGGCTGGCCCAGCAGAGTGCCTCATTCGAGCGGTTCGGCGCCGCGACGCTTGGCCAGGGGGCAGGGCCCGTTTGATCGGATGCTGGGGCCCGGCCGCTGCGGCGCCGCGGAGGGGGCAGGTTGGCTTCGCGACGCGGCATCGGTTCAGCGATGCGCCATCGATTTCGCGCTGCGCAAAAGAGCTGGCGACACCGGAATACCCCATGCGCCAGGTTTTTTGCGCGTCGTGGGGAATTCTGCGCCGCGGACGGGGGCAGGTTGGCTTCGCGACGCGCCATCGGTTTTGCGCCGCGGACGGGGCGGGTTGGGTCGGCGACGCGGCATCGGTTTCGCGCTGCGCAAAAGAGCTGGCGACACCGGAATACCCCATGCGCCAGGATTTTTGCGTGTCGTGGGGAAATCTGCGCCGCGGAGGGGCCAGGTCGGCTCGGCGTACCTCAACATTGCCGGTGCCTGGCAGGACCACGACCTTTACCAGCGCATCCTGTTCTGAGGCGGTCAGCCAACCGTGCGAGACTCTCCTGGTGACTGCTGATTCCATCGGTGCCCTGCACCATATCGAGCTGTGGGTCCCGCAGCTCCAACGCGCCAGGGACGAGTGGGGCTGGCTGCTGACCAGGCTGGGGTATGAGGCCTACCAGGACTGGCCCGACGGCTGCAGCTGGCGGCGCGGGGCCACCTACATCGTCGTCGAGGAATCCCCGGCCCTGAGCAGCCGGTTGCACGAACGGACCGTGCCGGGGCTCAACCATTTGGCCTTCAGCGCGGGAAGCCGGGAACATGTCGCGGAACTGGCGGCCGACGCCGTCGGGCACGGCTGGAGGGAACTTTTCCCGGAGCGTTACCCGCACGCCGGCGGCCCGGACCACTTCGCCGCATACCTGGTGAATTCGGACGGCTACGAAGCCGAGCTGATCGCCACCGACTGACCGTGCGCATACCGTCCTCGCACCGTGCGCCAGCGGGGAGTCGGTTGGGAGCCGGTAGAAGCCCACTGCGTGCCGGTCGGGTTCAGCGGACCATCCGCAGAATCCGGACCGGCGTGCCGAGCAGTTCGTGTGACCTGTCGGCACCATCCTGGACGAATCCGGTCCGCCGGTAGAAAGCCAGGGCGCGGGGGTTCTCGTCCGCAATCCAGAGGTAGGCGCCGCCGTCGCCCACGGCCGCGTCCAGGAGCAGTTGCCCGGCCCCCGAACCGTAGCGGCGGGCGAGCACGTAGATTCCAAACAGTTCCCTGGGCCGCGGCCCGTCGTCATCCCGGCCGTCGCCCGCGGACGCCCAGCCAAGAATGTTCGCTCCTTCGCAGGCTAACCAGACATTTGAGGTGCCGCCGGCGATAATTTCGCGCCATGAGGCCTCCGCGGGCCTTGTTGCAGTCCCGCCAGGGCCTCCGCGGGCAGCAGATGGGCGTACGTTTCCCGCCACGCCTGGATGTGGACCCGGGCTATGCCGGCGGCATCGTCCAGCACGGCCGCCCGGACGGTCAGGTCTGTTGTCATCCGGCAAGGCTAGTGCACAGGGGAGCGGTCTCTGGCCGGACACCCGTCGCCGGGCAACTCCCTACCGTGAATTTCCTTCGGCCGACGGGGCGGGAGGCGGCGGCGGGCCACGGTCGCGGGCCGGCCGTCGTCGTGGTCCTGACCGCTGAAGTCACGCCGCACAGCCGCAACCGCACCATTGGCCCTCTTGTTACTCTTGGGTAACATTGCTGTTATGCACCTGCTGCTTCGCACCCTCGTCCTGCTGTTCACGTCCTCCCGGCGCTCGCCGCTGAGTATCTGGGACACCGCGTCCCTGCCGCTCCGGGTCCTGCCTACCGACATCGACATAGCGATGCATGTCAACAACGGCATGTATTTCTCGCTGATGGATCTGGGCCGCTTTGACCTGATGGCCCGCAGTGGAACCTGGAGGGCGATGCGACGGCGCGGCTGGAGCCCGGTAGCCGCGGGGGAGACCATCGCCTTCCGCCGCTCGCTGCAGCTCTGGCAGCAGTACACGATCGAATCGAAGATCATCGGCCTCGATGCGAAGGCCATCTACTTCGAGCAGCGCATAGTGGTGGACGGCGAGATCTATGCCCGCGCCTACATCGCCACCCGGCTGGTCAGCAAAGGCAGGCCGGTCAGCCAGGAGGAGATTATCCGCGAATTCGGGGCACCTCCGGCGGATCTGGTCCTGCCCGCGTGGATCCACGAATGGCGCGAAACGAACGCGCTGCCAGGGGCGCGGCGTCCCGCCCCGCACGTCTGGAGCTGAGCGCGGACGGGTCGGGATCAGCTGCCGACGTCGTGCTCCCGCCTCAGCTGCCGACGTCGGGCTCCCGCCTCAGCTGCCGACGTCGCGCCTGTCCAGCGCGACGGCACTGAGCGCCACGAGCAGCACCGAAATTCCCCACAGCCAGCCGGCGGCCGCCCAGTCCGCCCCGTTGGCCACTGGGTTGTTGCCGTAAGCCCAGCTGTAGGGCGAGAGGTCCAGCAGCCACTCCACGTCCTTGCTTTGCCGGCCCACCGCGTTGAACGCATAACCGAGCACGGCGACGCCAGCCCCGGCGGCAAGCCCGTAGGTTTTCCGTCCGGTCAGTGCGCCGGCAAAGAGGGCTGAGCTCGCACTGAGCAGCGCCAGGCCGGCGAAGATCACCGAGGCCCCGAAGGTTGTCGGCCCGGATGTTCAGCCGGGAGGACTCATTGAGCAACAGAATCATGACAAAAACGAGTGCGGCGAGCAGCACCACGCGCAGGACAATGGCCAGGGCCCGCTCCAGCACCACCTGCACCCGCGTCACGCCGTGCGCCAGGGTGAGCTCCAGCTGACCTGATTCCTCATCCCCGCCGACGGCCGCTGCACCCCAGGCGACAGCAGCGATGGTCATCAGCAGGAAACCGATGAGCCCGTAAAAGGTAGCCTGCGTGTAGCCGGGGCCGGTGGCGATCTGCTCGTAGTTGAGGGCCTTCGTCAACTCCGGCGGCATCGCGTCGATAATGCCCTGCATCTGGGCGCCGCCGCCGATCGAGGGGTAGAGCGGGAGGTACAGAAAGAGGGCGGCCGTCAGCCCGAGGGCCCAGCCCAGTGTGGAGCGCCAGGGATCCACAAACGCCCTCGTGAACAGCGGCAGCGGCTTCTTCACGCGCCGTGTCCCTGCAGGCGGCGTTTGCGTCCGTCTTCCGTGCCATTGCCGTTGATCGTGCCGTAGAGCCCGAGCACCGATTCCTCCAGATCCGGTTCCGCCAGCACCAGATCGGTGAGCGTCAGCGAGGCCAGGACCTGGAGTAGCGGCTGGATGGCACCGCCGAGTGTGGCAGAGAGTTCGACGCCGTCGCCCGCGGGCAGCACCTCGAGGTGCCCGATCCCCGGCACCCGTGCCAGCAGCGCACCGGCGTCGGCCGCCGAAATCCCGGTGACGGTGAACCGCACGTGCCGCACCGCGCCCTCCCGCAGGCTGGCCACGGTGGCCACGGTGATGATTCGGCCGTCGCGGAGAATCGCGACGTCGTCGGCGGCCTGCTGGATTTCGCTGAGCACGTGGGAGCTGAGGAAAATCGTCTGCCCGTTGCCCTGCGCCTCGCGGACCATGGTGAGGAATTCCTGCTGCACGAGGGGATCCAGGCCGCTGGTCGGTTCATCCAGCACCAGCAGCTCGGGATCGTGCATAAAGGCCTGGATCAGCCCCAGTTTCTGCTTGTTGCCCTTGGATAGTTTGCGGGTATGGCGGTCCAGATCCAGGCCCAGCCGCTCGGCAAGGTCGTCGATCCTGCCGGGTTTCACGGGGCCGCTGATGGCTTCATAGTGGGAGAGCAGTTTGCGTCCGGTGATCCGGCCCGCCAGGAAGAGCTCGCCGGGCAGGTAGCCGATCCGGCGGCGGAGCCCGGGCCCGGCCGTGCGCGGATTCTCGCCCAGCACCGTGAATCGGCCGGAGCTGGGCCGGATGATGTCCAGCAGGCACCGCATCACCGTAGTCTTGCCCGCCCCGTTGGGGCCGATCACGCCGAAAACGGAGCCCTTTTCGATCCCGAAGCTGACGGCGTGGAGCACTTCGCGGCGGCCGAACTTCTTGGTCAGGGACTCGACGACGATGGCTTTGCTCACATGGTTCCCGGGTCTGGGTGCATGGCCCCGACGCTAGGCCCCGACGCCGGCCAGGGCTAGAGCCTTACGGCCCGGCCTAGAGTCCTACGCGCGGCCTCCGCCGCCGAGACCGTTGCCGCGCCGCCGGCCCGGCGTAACAGAGGTGTGCCAACAGCGAAATTCAGGGGACAAGCCAAGGCCCCTCGCGTACCGTTGACCCATGGCTACCGTAGACATTACAGGTGAACAGTTCGCATCTACCGTCGAGAACAATGACATTGTCCTCGTCGATTTCTGGGCCGAATGGTGCGGCCCGTGCAAACAGTTTGGACCCACCTATTCCGCCGTTTCCGAGAAGCACCAGGATGTCGTTTTCTCCAAGGTGGATACCGAGGCTGAGCAGCAGCTCGCCGCCGAGGCCGGCATCACGTCCATCCCGACGCTGATGGCATTCCGCGAGAAGGTGCTGGTGTTCTCCCAGCCGGGCGCGCTGAATGCCCAGCAGCTGGAGCAGGTTATCGACGCCGTCAAGGCCCTCGACATGGACGAAGTCCACGCCCACGTTGCCCGTTCCCAGGCCGAGGCCGCTTCGGCGGCGGCCACACAGGACGGCACCCAGATCCCCGAGGCGTAGCCGCCTCTCGTTCGTCCGTTATAACTCAACGGCGCCCAACGAACGGCGCCCAACGAACGGCGCTTAACGCAACGCGGGGTCACTTCGCGCCCATCCAGCAGGAGAACATGGGCGCGAAGTGACCCCGCGTTGTTTTGTCCCGGGCGACGCGGCTAGAGCTTTTCCAGTCTGACCGGCTCGGCCAGCAGGGCGCTGAGGGACTCGGTGAGATCCTGGAGGGCCGTGCCCTTGGAATGCTTGTCGAGGTCCGCCTGGGAAGCCCACTGCTCGGTCAGGACAAGCCTGTCCTCGCTGGCCTCGGTGAGTTCATACCGGAGGCAGCCGGGTTCGGTCACCACCTCGTCGATCGCGATGTCCAGGGCGAGCTTCACGCGGAAGAATTCGCCCTCGTTGGGGATAAAGGTGGCCTGAAGATCAATGGGTGCACTCATGGTTTTCACCCTACCCGGGCCCCGGCGTCCGATCCGAAGATTTCGTAGGACTTCCAAGCTTTAGTCTTCTTTTGCCGCCCGAGTGTTGGTAGCGTCACATCATGCTTGCATACACAGCCGGGGACACTGACGTCCCGCTGCTCGAGGAAACCATCGGCGACAACTTCGAACGGATCGTGGCCAGGTTCCCCTACCAGGACGCCCTGATCGAGGCCGCGGCGGTGCCCGGCGAAGAGGCCCGGCGGTGGAGCTACACCAAGCTGAACGACGACGTCGACCGCGTTGCCCGCGCGCTGCTGGCCCTCGGCGTCGCCGCGGGGGAGCGGATCGGTATCTGGAGTCCCAACTGCGCGGAATGGACCATCCTGCAGTACGCGACGGCGAAGGTCGGGGCGATCCTGGTCAACGTCAACCCCGCCTACCGCAGCCATGAGCTGGAATTCGTGGTCAAGCAGAACGGCATGCGGATGCTGGTCGCGGCGCCGTCGGATAAGAACAGCGATTACACCGGCATGGCCCGGCAGGCGCTGGTGGAATGCCTCGAATTGCGCGAACTCGTGTTCCTGCCGGACGCCGGCCTGCCCGGGCTCACCGCCGGCGTCCCCGAAACAGAGGCGGAGCGGACCTTCGCGGAGCTGCTCAAGCGGGCTGACGACGTCGGGCATTCCGGCCTTAAGGCGCGCATGGCCGAACTGGACCCGCACGACGCGATCAATCTGCAGTACACCTCCGGCACCACCGGCTTCCCCAAGGGCGCCACCCTCTCGCACCACAACATCCTGAACAACGGCTATTTGATCGGCGAGCTGCTGGAATACACCGAGCATGACCGGGTGGTGCTGCCGGTGCCGTTTTACCACTGCTTTGGTATGGTGATCGGCAATCTGGCCGCGCTGAGCCACGGAGCCGCCACCATCATTCCGGGCCGCGGCTTCACTCCCGCGGCGGCCCTCGAGGCTGTGCAGGACTTTGGCGGAACCTCGCTCTACGGTGTGCCCACCATGTTCATCGCGGAGCTGGCCCTGCCGGACTTTGCCTCCTATGATTTGTCCAGCCTGCGGACCGGCGTGATGGCCGGATCGCTGTGTCCCATCGAGGTGATGAGCCGCGTCATTTCCGAGATGAACATGAGCGATGTGGCGATCTGCTATGGCATGACGGAGACCTCGCCGGTCTCCACCATGACCCGCAGCGCCGACACTATGGCCCAGCGGACCCAAAGCGTCGGCCGGACCATGCCGCGGCTGGAGAGCCGGATCGTGGACCCGATGACCGGCGCCGTGATGCAGCGCGGCGAGATCGGCGAACTGTGCACCCGCGGCTACTCCGTGATGAAGGGTTATTGGAACCAGCCGGACAAGACCGCGGAGGCGATCGATGCCGAGGGCTGGATGCACACCGGGGACCTGGCCCGGATGGACGAGGACGGCTACATCCTGATCGAAGGCCGGATGAAGGACATGGTGATCCGGGGCGGCGAGAATGTCTACCCGCGCGAGATCGAGGAATTCCTGTACACCCACCCGGACATCCAGGACGTGCAGGTGATCGGGGTGCCGGACGCCAGGTACGGCGAGGAACTGATGGCCTGTGTCATCCTCAAACCGGGTGCTGGGCCGCTCGACGCCGTGAGCCTGGCCGAATTCTGCCGCGGACGGCTGGCGCACTACAAGATCCCGCGCTACGTGGACGTCCGTGAAAGCTTCCCGATGACCGTCTCCGGCAAGATCCGAAAGGTGGACATGCGGCAGGAAGCGGTAGCCCGGCTGCGCCTCTAGTGTTCCGTGTTAATGGTTTGTTTGCGTTTCATCTTGCCCAGTAGATACTCCGCGGACTTGGTCCAGGTGAACGGTTTGGCGTCCTTGTTGT